>JBJOQF010000248.1:0-3688 GCA_046050185.1 Bacteroidota bacterium | reverse complement strand
GCATCCGTCAATGTTTTTGAATTATCCTGAATGGTAAAGCTTAATGCATATGACTTTTTACCTTCAGGAAGATTTTTACCTTCATAAACATCAAATAAATTGATGTCTTTTAGTAGTGATTTCTCCGTTTTGCATGCAATATTGTAAATACTGTCGTAGGTTACGTTTTGGTCAATTAATAAAGCCAAATCTCTGCGAACTTCAGGATATTTAGGGATCTCAGTATATTTTATTTTAGGAGAAATCAATTTCAAAATCAAAGCCCAATTAAAATCAGCAAAAAAGACTTCTTGTTTTATTCCAAAATGTTTCAATATTGATTTTTTTACCACACCTAATTCTACGATAGTATCTTGACCAAATCCAATCGCAATTCCTTCAGAAAACACATCTGAAGTCACTGGTAAATTTTGTGTTTTTTGAATGCCTAATCTTGAAAGTATACCATTTACATATCCTTTGAATAAAAAGAAATCCGAAGTTTTTTGAGGATTAACCCAGCTTTCTTGATTTCGATTTCCTGAAAGAAATAAAGTTAAATGTTTTTTCTCTTCATAGCCAGAAGGAAAGTTATGGTATGTTTTTCCAAATTCGAATAATTTTAAATCAGCGTTTTTACGATTGATGTTATATGATATCGCTTCTAATCCTGAAAATAATAAAGATTGGCGCATCGTTGCTAAATCAGCACTCAATGGATTAAGCATTGTCACATTATGTTCTGAATTTAATAACTCAGAAAGTGCTACATAAGATGCTGTAGTCAATGAATTAGCCATCATTTCATTAAATCCTTGAGAATTTAATTGTGTGGCTATCGTGTTTTGTATTTTATAATCTTCATTTCTTGGAGAATTAGAAACCGTAGCATTTAATTTTTTTGAAAAATTAATGTTGTTGTATCCATAAACTCTAAGAATTTCCTCTATAACATCAATTTCTCTTTGTACATCAACACGGTAAGCCGGAATTGTTAATCCTAATCCAGCTTCAGAAACACTGTTTACTTTGATATCTAATGAAACTAATATTTTCTTAATCGTATCTTTTGATAATTCCTGACCAATGATTTTGGCAACCTTACTAAAATTTAAAAATACAGTAAAATCATCAATTTTCTTTGGATATACATCAATTACATCTGATGTGATTTCGCCACCGGCTACTTCTCGAATTAATAAGGCTGCACGTTTCAATGCATATTCAGTAATGGTTGGATCAATTCCTCTTTCAAAACGAAACGAAGCATCAGTATTCAATTGATGTCTTTTGGCAGTTTTTCGAATGCTTACAGGATTAAAATAGGCACTTTCTAAGAAAATAGAGTTCGTGTTTTCTGATACTCCAGATTTTTTTCCGCCAAAAACACCGGCGATACATAAAGGTCCTTTTTCATCACAAATCATTAAATCTTCCTCGTGTAAGGTTCTTTCAACGTCATCAAGAGTTATAAATTTAGTTCCTGCTGCAAGTGTTTTTACAATTATTTTACCGTTGATTTTTGAAGCATCAAAAGCATGTAGTGGCTGACCTAATTCATGTAAAACATAATTAGTTACATCAACAATATTATTTTTTGGATTTATTCCAATGGCTTTTAATCTGTTTTGTAACCAATCTGGAGATGGTTTTATAGTAATTCCAGAAATGGTAACTCCGCAATACCTAGGAGCAAGTTTTGACTCTTTTACATCAACATCAATTTTTAGTATTCTTTTATCTACTCTAAAATTGCTCACCGAAGGTGTAATTAATTCAACATTGGCACCACTTTGTAACATTCCTGCTCTCAAATCTCGGGCTGTTCCTAAATGGCTCATTGCATCGGCGCGATTAGGAGTCAAACCAATTTCAAAAACTTCGTCATTTTCAATTTTAAAAACGGTTGCCACTGGAGTTCCTGCCACTAATGCATCATCAAGAATCATAATTCCATCGTGGCTTTCGCCAAGACCTAACTCGTCTTCAGCGCAAATCATTCCGTGACTTTCCTGTCCACGTATTTTCCCTTTTTTTATCGAAAAAGCAACACCTTCTTTATCATATAATGTAGTACCTATTGTAGCAACTGGAACTTTTTGTCCCGCATCAACATTACTTGCACCACATACTATTTGTACTGGTATACCATTACCTAAATCTACCGTAGTTATTTTTAGTCTGTCAGCATCAGGATGGGGAATACAAGTAAGTACATGACCCACAACAATACCTTCTAATCCGCCTTTTACCGATTGGTATTTGTCAACAATTTCTACTTCCAGACCTAAATCTGTTAGCAATGCTGCAGTTTCTTCGGAATTCCAGTCTATTTTTATGAATTGTTTTAACCAGTTGTAAGATATTTTCATCTGTCAATTTTAATGAGATTGCAAATATAATCAATGTTTCTTGAGGTTCAAAGTTAGTAGGGGACAAAATTTTAAAACCTTGTTATGTTTTTCGGTGCTATTTTAAATCAATTCCTCCACATGTTTTTTTATGTTTTCGGCAATTTTATGAGTAGGTAAATCATTTTCATCAGTTCCAAAAGGATCTTCAATTTCCTCGTCAATTAACTCTAAACTGGCCAAAACATAAAAAATAAAAACCACAACTGGTACTACATAATAACCTAGGCTAAATGAATAACCAAAAGGTAAAGTCATTGCATAAAAGAAGATGAATTTTTTAAGAAAAGTACTGTAAAAATAGTGGATAGGGGTGTTTTTGATTCTTTCGTAAGTACGGCATATTTCGGTAAATGATAACAATTCTGCATTTAAAATAATCAATTGATCACCCGTTATTTTTTTGAAGTATATAAATCATTGATTTTTTGGAATAGTATTTTTGCTACCTGATTGGGTTTATGTTTGTGATGGTCAATTTCTAAATCTACATCATCAAATAATTGTTTACTGGTGCCAGTATCATTCAAATGTTTATTCAAAATGGATGCATAACTTGGAATCATTTTCTGAAATAATTATGGTCCTTTTCATCCTGTAAGATTACCGATAATTTAATGGTGAAATTCCGACTATTGTTGACTAAAGCACCCCACATTTTTCTTCCTTCCCACCAACGGTCATAAGCAGTATTAGTTCTAAAAACTAATAGTAACGAAATCACAAAACCCAACATTCCATGCATGATGGTAATGTTCTTCAAATAACTATTGTCAGCTAATTGCCAATATTCAATTTTTAAATATCCTATAATTCCTGAATAAGCACATTAGCAAGCATTATTGGGAATAAAGTTCTAAATGTATCTGCTTTATGGAAACGAAAGATAAAAATAAACCAGTCTTTTGTATTGTATGAAATCATTTTAGGCTAAAAAAATTCTACAAATTTAAATTAAAAACTAAGATTTCCAGCTATTTCTTTAAGTGCTATTTCAGATAATTTTGCCTGAAATTGAGCATTACTATAACGCACTTTAGCATTTACATAATTCAATTGTGCAGTTCTGAATTCTAAGGTTGTAATGGTTCCAATTTTAAATTTATCTAATGTAATATTTAGATTTTGTTTTGCAATAGCTTCATTTTTTTCTTCTAAAGCAATCAATTCCAAATTAGTTAAATAGGTTTGATAAGAAATTGCCAACTGTGAATTTAGTGCCTGATTTTGTTGATCAATTGCTATTTTTGAATTGTCAATTTGAATTTGGCTAATTTTCTCGTTACGATTTTGTGCAA
>JBJOQF010000247.1:0-12920 GCA_046050185.1 Bacteroidota bacterium | reverse complement strand
AATGATGATTGTAAAAATTTTAGTTTGCTCAAATCTAATAAATGATAATCAAAATACTGTTTTCGTTGTACCCTTACACCTGCACGAACGAAGAAATAATCAACATAAACTAATTTTTTAGTCTTATCATAATAGGAAATTAATATTTCAGGAATTGTAACTTCTTGGATGCCATAATTAAATAAAGTTCCTTTTAAATGATTGCCCTCTATTTGAAAATCAGACAATGCCACTTGTGTATATAAATCAGTTATCGCTACGTTTCCAGCACATTGAATGTCAAATGTCTTAGGTTTTTCTTGAATGTCCAAAAGTGTAAATTCATTAGGGTTGAAGGTTGTAGGTTTTACATCGGTGTTTTTTAGCCAGGCGATATCCTCAAAATTAACCTTAAAACTAGTAATCTCTTTGGGCATTAATTTGTGTTTAATAACATATTTAGCATTATGTGAGGCCAATTTTTTATCATTTAAATTGTATAAGGTTGCTTTTAGAGTTACATCGGCAGGTGTGTTATCCACGTTTTGAACTTCTCCTATAATTATGTATTCTTTATTTAGTCGTATAAGATTAGCCGAAAGAATTTCAAGAACGGGTTGTTTTAATACGTCGTCATGATAGGTTTGTTGGGTAGAAATTGCTCTTCTCCCATGCTTAAAAAATCCAGTTCCATTGTTAGAAATAAATTGATCCGGCGGAATATCACGGTCTAATTTTGCAGGAACGAGGTACCACTTGCCTTTAACTCGATTTGCATAATGAATATAATCTTTTTTTATAGTCTCCAGAGGTGTTATCCATTTTGTTTTTGCCAGTAGTTTTGCCGTGTTTTTTGTTTGAGTTATGACTTTAATATCAATAGCATCCAGTTTTGCATAGGAATTTAAAATGCCGTCCATAACTGATGTTTCTAGCATAAATTGCGAGAGTGTTTTGTTGCTTTTTGGGTCAATATAAGAGTGTGCTTTTTCAAATTCTTTAAAATCGATAGCATCATAGTATGCTTTTACAACATTTTTAGGGCTTATTTGTGATGCGTTATCAATATATAATTTATATACAAAGGACATGATTATAATTAATAAAACTATACCCCAAACGTGTAAAACTGTAATTAATTTTCTAGGAAAAAAATTATAAGGAACTCCGAACTTGAAATAATCAGGCTTTGTAGGGATGTTAAATTTCAAAGCTTGAAATAAAATCATTTGTATGTTAAGCATAAAAGCAATTATTACAGTTGATAACGGTATAATTGCCCACATTATTTTTTGATAAATTGGTACGTCTTCTTTAGGAAGAACTTTTGAAAGTGGCGGGATGTTTAATTTTTCCCAGACCATGATTCCATTTTCTAATAATGTTAAACGATGCCATCCACAGAAATATAGTATAGGATCATAGAATTTGTCATTTGAAAACACATATTTTAAATTATATTTTTCTGGAACAGTCAAAAATTGTTGTAAAGAACCAATGCCTTCGAGACCTCTAAATTTTGAATTTTCTAATCGCTCAATTGCTCTCGAGGTCAATTCAGGGAGTCGCCTTGCTGAATGGTAATTTCCATCAACTGTCATTGCTTTTGTCTGATATGATAAAGTTGCCATTTGATCTCCAAAACCCAGTGGTAAATAGCGCCATTGGTCATGTTGATCCATATTAAGAAAATTGACAATAGGTAATGTATTTATTTTTTGAGGCTGAAATGGTCTGAAATATCCCATTGTAATTGTGAAGACAGTCATTGATAAAAATGTACCTGCAGTTAAGGCGCTTATTATTTTGTAATAAATAGACCCAAACTTATTTTGTAATGCAATTTTTAAATCACCTTCAACTAATCGATACATCATTTCTCCAAACATGGGTAAACTCATGATGGAAGCCCATAAAGTAAATCGGTCTAAAGTGAGGATGTTAAATGCATTTTTTCCTAAAAGTATTAATGGAATAGGAGTTGTACCACCAGTACCCAATACAATAAGCAAAGAAATTGATAGCCCAAAAAATATATAACGTTTGCTGTAATATCTATATAATATATAAGGTATGAAGAATAATAAAATTCCCCAAGGTATTATAAAGAACATTAATCCAGATGAAGTAACTTCTATAAAACTGTCACGACTACCATGAGGTATTGGAACTTGAGTAATTGGATTTTTCTTTGAGTTTATCCAATAAGGAAGAATACAAAAAACGATAAGAAATACTGCGCTAGCACCAAATAGTACAATCCTTTTAAATAAAGAAAGGAAAGACTGGAAGAAAATTTTAAATTTTATTTCTTTATAGCTGTTCACCTTTTCTCTCGAGACATCCATAACCACCATTCCTATTAATGGAAAAATGAAAAATACCATTCCAAAAAGAGGAGTCACATGATGTGAGCATACAGTTACAGCCAATAATGATATAGAGGTAAAATAGTATTTGTATTTCCCTGTTTTAATCCAAAGATAAATTTCAGTTAGGCAATGCATCAAAATTGATACTGCAATAATACTGGGTAATTGCCCAAAAATATGTAGAGTTTCTACAAATGAAGAAGAAAAAACAGCTATCAAAGAAGTATATCCCGCCACTTTTCTATTGCCTGTCATAAGTAATGCAAAACGATAGCTTCCGGTTATAAATAATACGACTCCTATTATTGCTACAGCGAATAATCCAAATTTCAAGCCACCAATCAAAGATAAAATGCCTATGCTTTGATGAACTAATGGGGGGTATCCCATAGCAGTAAATCCAGTATACCAACTATAAATCCAAGGTTCAAACCAACTATGTGCGTAATGATTAGCAAAAAACAAGTGAACTAAAGCATCATATGTATTTTCTAAAGTGAAAAAAATTGCACTTGTATGAAATACAACTCCTATTAAAAGGGCCGCTAATAAATATTTATTTGATTTTTCTCTCACTTATTATAGCTAATATTATCTTTTTTGTAAATATAGGAAATAAACAATATAATTAATATATTGTGATAGTTTTAAGACAATGTAAAACATCCATCAGTTAAAGGATTTATTTCCACTGTTTAAAACTAAAATTTTAAAATACTTATAAATGTATGTGCTAAATTAATAATATAAATCATTGCCCCATGAAGATACTTATTGTAGACGATCAAGAGTTAGTATTGCTGTCATTAAAAAAATGTTTAACAGATTTAGGCTATGAAGTTGAAAGTTCTAATTCTGTTTCCGAAGCTATTGCTAAATACGATGAATACCTGCCTAATCTTGTCATTGCAGATATTAACATGCCTCTATCAGACAGCGTAACTCCAACAGACCAATCTGTAGATATTAATTCAAAAGCAGCAGGATTAGAGATTGTTAAATATATAAAAGTGATAAAAAATCATGATATCCCTGTTATGATTTTATCCGGTAATAATGATGAAGAAATAATTTTAAAAGGATTTGAATTGGGAGTTTCAGATTATATGAAAAAACCACTAAGTCTAAATGAAATTGGAGCAAGAGTTAAAAGACTTATAGGAGCAAATAAAGTAAGCGTCGCTGATAATAAAAATAGAGTAATACAAACGAACTGTATTGGAGTTGTAATTCCTTGTTATAATGAAGAAACAAGATTGTTGGGTGATGATTTTAGAAATTTTGTTCATAAAAATTTAGGATATCATTTGTGTTTTGTAAATGATGGAAGTAAAGATAGGACACTTGAAGTTCTGCAAGAATTAAGAAAAGGGAAAGAAGATTACATCAGTATATATGATTGTGAAAAAAATGGAGGTAAGGCTGAGGCAGTTAGACTAGGCATGTTACATCTGGCTAAACAAACACAATTTGATTATATAGGTTTTTTAGATGCCGATTTATCAACTAATTTTGAGGATTTTGAAGATCTGGTTCAAACCATATCCAATTCAAATTATAAAATCGTCAGTGGTTCACGTATTAACAGAATGGGGGCTGATATTGCTAAAGAATCAGCAAGAGCCATTATAAGTAAATCTATTAACTTTATAATTAGGAAAACTTTAGGAATGGATTTTAAAGACACTCAATGTGGTGCCAAAATCATGAGTAAAGAGATAATTGAAAAAACATTTCAGAATAAGTTTTTGACTAAATGGTTGTTTGATGTTGAAATTTTTATGCGAATGAAAAAAATCTATGGTGATGAGGAAACGAAAAAATTAGTTTGTGAAAAACCATTAAACAGGTGGGTACATATGGATGGCTCAAAACTGTCATTTAAAGATTCTTTTAAAATTATCTTCCAAATAGGTCAAATAGCAATTCATTACAAATAGTAATAAAATAGATTAATCTTAGTTAAAGAGAGGTTATACTTAAAGTATAGCCTCTTTTTTTATTGTTTATAGGTCTACTCTGCTTGTTTATGAGTGTTTTAAATAATAAAAATTGAAATTTTTTCATGGAATTTTAAAAAACAGCATCTATATATAGAATAATTCTTACGATATTAAAAAATTATTTTAATTCAGCAAGTAATAAAATTATGGGCCAAACAAATTATTTCCTATTTCTCGATTAAAAAAGTAATAAATATCTGAATTTCAATGTTTTAATGGATTATTTCTGTAATATTAAACAAAAATAAATTCTTTACTTATAGGAAAAAACTTTAATTTAAAGTGCTTTAAAGACTAAATACTCTATTAAACAACCAAATTAAAACCTTTTTATTGTGTCGTAACCGTAGAATTTTTCGGCTATGCGAATATTTTTATTAATTTTTTTCAAAAAAAATTTTGTGGTTCATTCTTTTATTATTACTTTGGCAGTCTAATAAGTGCATTTCATCGATTAAATCAAACACTTAATCTATAAAAATTGAAATTTTTATTAAAATTATGTTAAAATAAAGTAATAATTAAACCCCAAATCAATTATGAAAATTTTACTTGTTGACGGCCAAGAATTAGTCTTACTTTCTTTAGGAAAGTGTTTAAGAGACCTAGGGTATGAAGTTAAAAGCTCTAATAATGTTTTAGATGCAATTGCCCTCTATGATGAGTTTCAACCCAATCTAGTCATTACTGACATTGTTGTCCCAGTTCTAAAGAGCAAAGACAGTATTGATTATTCAATCAATGTTGATGATGAGTTTTTAGGATTAGAACTTGTTAGATATGTTAAAGAACTAAAAAATCATCTTGTTCCAGTTATGATTTTATCTGGTAATGTTGATGAAGATGTAATCTTGAAAGGATTTGAACTAGGAGTTTCAGATTATATGAAAAAGCCATTGAGCTTAAACGAAATCGGTGCGCGAGTTAAAAGACTCATTGGTGTAGATAAAGAAAGCACAGCTGACAATACTAATAGATTAATACAAAATAACTGTATTGGAGTAGTAATTCCTTGTTATAATGAAGAATCAAGATTGTTAGGAGAAGATTTCAGAAGTTTTGTTCATAAAAATTTAGGATATCATTTGTGTTTTGTAAATGATGGAAGTCAAGATAAGACTCTTGAAGTTTTGCAAGAATTAAGAAAAGGAAAAGAAGATTATATTAGTATCTACGACTGTAAAAAAAATGGTGGAAAAGCTGAAGCAGTTAGATTAGGAATGTTGCATTTAGCAAAGAAAAATCAATTTGATTATATTGGATTTCTTGATGCTGATTTGTCAACAAGTTTAGATGATTTCAAGGAACTAGTATCTACAATTTCAAATTCAAATTCAAAATATAAAATCGTAAGCGGTTCACGTATTAATAGAATGGGAGCTGATATTGCAAAAGAATCAGCAAGAGCTATTATAAGTAAATCGATTAACTTTATAATTAGAAAAACTTTAGGAATGGAGTTCAATGATACTCAATGTGGTGCCAAAATAATGAACAAAGAAATTATTGAGAAAGCATTTCAGAAAAAATTCTTGACTAAATGGTTGTTTGATGTTGAAATTTTTATGCGTATGAAAAAAATCTACGGTATTGATAAAGCGAAAAAAATGATTTGTGAAAAACCATTAAACAGATGGGTACACATGGATGGTTCTAAGCTTTCATTTAGAGATTCGTTTAGAATTGTTGGTCAAATAGGACAAATTGCGATTCATTATAAATAAAATTTTAAATTAAGTCTTATTTACAATAGCGATTTCTATTATAATATGTACAATTTATTTATTTTTAAATTGATTAGTCTAAAAAATTGAATTAAGCAAGGTTAAAATGAAATTACAAAATTATTAAGTATTATTTTTGTGAAAAATTGATCGAGATGTTGAATTGAATTCAGCCTTGCAATAGTTTTTAGAATAAATTCAGCATATTATGAAAGAACAATTTAAAAAGTTTTTAAACGAGGAACAAGACCCAAAAGCCATTGAAAAAATCGCTTCAAAATTGAGTGATTTATTGATGAAGAATGAAGAAATCGGTTATATTGCTGTTCAAAAAAAACCAGCAATTACAGTATTACCAGATAGTATTGTCATGACCAACAAAAGAATTATTATTTGTCAGCCAAAAAATCTGGGGCTTTCTATGAATTTTATTGATTACACTTGGGATGAAATTGAAGGCACTTTTGTCAAAGAAAATATTCTTGGATCAGAGTTTTCATTTACTACCAAAACAAATATTGAGGTTTTGATTGATTATATTCCAAAAATTCAAGCTCGAAAAATTTTCACTTATGCCAAAGAACAATTGGATATTTTAAAAAGAGGAACTGTTTCAAATGAAACAATAATTGAAACAGTTCCTGTTGCTCCAATTAAAGAAACGGAAAGTATCGAAGAAATTGAAACAGAAGAAGTGACTAGCTATGCTGAAATAATGCCAGTTACACCGCCAGTTTTCAATATTGAAAATGAGCAGTTCACTACTCCCGCTGTGAATTCAAAGGGGAATGAACTAAGTGGATTGTCACAAGATGAACTTTTCGAAAAATTGCAGAATTATAAAAAATTACTCGATAACGGATTAATTTTACAAGGCGAATATGACGCTTTCAAAAAAGAAATTTTGAGTTATATGTAATTAGTCTTAAAGTCAAAAGATATCTTGAAATCTTTTGACCTTCAATTAGCGACTAAAGTGTTTTTTTCTGTTTTTCAACAAAATTATGGGCTTGTAACTCCAGCAATTCAGTTGCTTTTTTGCGTTGTAAGGCGTATAGATTTTTATCTTGGGCAATATCTTCATAGACTTTATCATGCATAGAAGCACTGGTTTTTACCAGTAAACTTCGTTGGTATTTATCTTGTTCCAAAGTAGTTTTTAGAGCGGTTTCTAAATCTTCCAGTTTAAAATCATATTCTCCTTTTGGAGATAACAGTTTAGCGATAATTGGAGAAGTTTCAATAGCCAGAAACAATAACATAATAAAAAAAGAAGGCAGCCAAGGTAATTTATTTAGCGCATTGATTCGTGCCATTAAACCATCAAATCCATCAATTATAGGTTGGGTTTCGGTTATTTTTTTGTCTAAGTCCGCTTGAAGTGTTTTAGAATTTTTCTCCATTTCAGCAATTTTCATCAAATTATTTTTCTGTAGAGTATCCAATTCTTTCTTAACTAAATCATGTTTGGCTATTTTTTCTTTAAAAACGGGGCCTTTTCCTAGTTTTTTGGTTCCTGCAGTCCCTTCTGCTTCTGCGATGTAGGTTTCGTAAAGCGTATTGACTTCTTTTTCTTTTTTTGTAATTTCTAATTTTAAATTGGCTATTTCAGCTTTATTTTTATCTAAATCTGATTTGAAATAATTAGCCACTTCCTTTTTATTATTCAAAGCCATAGCATTTTTTTCTTTCAATAAAACGGTATTGATTTCTTTTTCGAAGATTTTAATTTCCAATGGTTTTGAAATTACAATAGCGATTATTACCGCCAAAATAATTCGGGGTGTTGCTTGTAGAAATTCACTTCCAAATTGGTCTCTTTTTCGAATAGTTGAAACAATAAAACGATCTAAATTAAAAATAAGTAAACTCCAAACTAACCCAAAGAGTAAAGCGGGATACACATTATCGAAAACAGTGAACAATGCATACGCGCTGGCAATAAAAGCCATAACAGCGGTAAAGAAAACGGTGGCGCCAATACCAACATATTTGGTTTGTTCGCCTTCGGAACAGCCTTCTAGGAGGGTCTTGTCAGCTCCGGAACAGAGGATGAAAAATTGTTTTAACATGATTTGATTGATTTTTTTGATTGATTTGTAAGTTCGCTTTTCAGGCTCGTGTGATGATAACAAATTTAACGCCAAATTTTAAATTTTGGTATAAATGGTTGACTTGTTTTTGTTTAGCATTTTTCATGTATAAAAAAAGCCGTTCATAACGAACAGCTTTTTTGGTTTTTGAATTAATAATAACTTATGCTAAAGGAGCTCCTGCCATAATTTCGGCATTAGCAAATTCTTCAAATTGAGTAAAATTAGCTTTGAATTTCCGTGCTAATTCAACTGCTTTTTTATCGTATAGTTCAGGATCTTCCCAAGTATTTCTAGGATTTAATATTTCGCTGGGAACATTCGGGCAAGATTGTGGTTTTGCAATTCCAAATACTTTGTGATTCTCATACACAACATCGTTTAATTCTCCGTTTAATGCGGCAGTAATCATGGCTCGAGTATATTTTAATTTCATTCGGCTTCCTGTTCCGTAAGGTCCTCCAGTCCAACCAGTATTGATTAGCCAAACTTTCACATTAGCATCTTTCATTTTTTTACTTAACATTTCGGCATATTTTGTTGGGTGTAACGGCATAAAAGGGGCGCCAAAACAAGCAGAAAAATTAGGTTGAGGTTCTGTTACTCCAGCTTCGGTTCCGGCAACTTTTGCAGTATATCCTGAAATAAAGTGGTAAGCTGCCTGACCTGGCGTGAGTTTAGAGATTGGAGGTAAAATACCAAAAGAATCTGCAGTTAAGAAAAAGATATTTTTCGGATTTTTTCCTATTGAGCCTGGCTGAATATTATCAATATGATAAATAGGATAACTTACTCTTGTGTTTGGTGTTATGGAAATATCTTGAAAATCTACTTCATTAGTTCCGTCTTTAAAAATTACATTTTCTAAGATGGCTCCTTTTCTAATTGCTCTAAAAATATCTGGTTCATTTTCTTCAGAAAGGTTTACTACTTTGGCATAGCAGCCGCCTTCAAAATTGAAAACAGTGTTTTCATTTGTCCAGCCATGTTCATCATCTCCAATAAGTTTTCTTTTTGGATCAGCTGATAAAGTAGTTTTGCCGGTTCCTGATAGACCAAAGAATATAGCGGTGTCCCCTTCATCACCTACATTAGCACTGCAATGCATAGGTAATGTGTTTTTGAAAACAGGCATAATGAAATTCAAAGCTGAGAAAATCCCTTTTTTCATTTCACCGGTATATCCTGTTCCACCTATTAAAACTACTTTTCTTGTAAAGTCTAAAATAGCAAAATTACTTTGACGCGTGCCATCAACTGCTGAATCTGCAAGGAAACTTGGCACACAAAGTAAGGTCCATTCCGGAGAAAAATTTGCTAATTCTTCAAGATCTGGTCTTAGAAACATATTGTAACAAAATAAATTTGCCCAAGCTGTTTCAGTGATAACTCTTATATTTAATCTGTAATTTGGATCAGCACATACGTATGAGTCTCTAACAAAAACTTCTTTATTAGATAAATAAGCAGTAACTTTTTTATATAAAGCTTCAAAGGCAGCTGATTCGAAAGGGATATTAACTTTTCCCCACCAAACTTGGTTTTCAGTTATACTATCTTTTACAATAAAACGATCTAATGGCGACCTTCCGGTATATTCTCCTGTATTAATTGCCAAAGCTCCCGTTGAGCTTTCCACTCCTTGACCAGATTTTATTGTAATTTCATGTAATTCATCTGGGGATAATTGGTAATTAATTTTTGCATTTTCAATTCCTAAGGCTTTTAACGAAATCGATTGCGTAAAAAGGGTGTTATCGTCCATAAATTTATTTGTTGTGTGTGTGTTTTTATAGACTGCAAAAGTAGAAATTATATTTCAGATAAGATTTGATTCTATATTTTTTATGATTTTTTATTAATAAAATTCATTAATAAAACTCCCCAGGCCAGTATTAATAGGAGTCCGCCGATGGGAGTTACAAATCCTATCGTCTTAAAATTAAAAGGAGTGAGATCATTTGTCGCCAATAAATAAATTGAGCCTGAAAATAAAATTACTCCAAAAAGAACTAAAAAATAGATTGTTTTTTTTGCTTTTTGTGACAGGTCATTTATAAGCCCAATAAATAATAAAAAGACTGCATGGTACATTTGATAGCGTACTCCTGTCTCAAAAGTGGAAAGTTGTTCCAGAGATAGTATTTTTTTTAGGGCATGTGCACCAAATGCTCCTAAAATTATCGCTATCATCCCAAATATCGCTGCTGTTGAAATTATTTTCTTGTCCATTTTTTTAAATTATTTTAGATACAAAAGTATCTCTTATCAACATATTGTAAAAGAAATTATCAAGATTCTTTTTTCAATGATTGTTTTTTATAAATTGTATTTTTTAGTTGGTTTTATACTACTTTAGAGAAAATAGTTGAATGTTTTAACAAAGAACTATTTGTTATAAATGCAACAATATTGTATATTTGTGTTATATTTATTTAATTATGAAAATTATTTTAATCATTGGGGCAGGAAGATCAGCATCGTCGTTGATACAATATCTTTTAAATAAATCAGAAAAAGAGCAGCTTCACCTGATTATTGGAGATTTATCATTGGATTTAGCTCAAAAGAAAACCAATAATCACCCTAATGCAACTCCTATTGCCTTAGATATTTTTGATGAAAATCAAAGAAAAGAAGCGATTCAAAAAGCCAGTATTGTTATCTCCATGTTGCCGGCGCATTTACATATAGAAGTAGCTAAGGATTGTATTGTTTACAAAAAAAGTTTGGTTACGGCCTCTTATATCAGTGATGCTATGCAGGAATTAGATGCTTTGGCAAAAGAAAACAATCTGATTTTTATGAATGAAATTGGTCTTGATCCGGGAATAGATCACATGAGCGCCATGAAAGTTATAGATGAAATTAAGGATAAAGGAGGAAAGATGCTTTTGTTTGAAT
Organism: Bacteroidota bacterium; assembly: GCA_046050185.1. GTDB lineage: Bacteria > Bacteroidota > Bacteroidia > Flavobacteriales > Flavobacteriaceae > Flavobacterium. The sequence continues at coordinate 1,845 of JBJOQF010000247.1, read as the reverse complement.
CTTTCTGTGGTGGGCTGGTAGCACCTGAGTCTGACAACAATCTTTGGAATTATAAATTTACTTGGGCACCACGAAATGTAGTTTTGGCAGGACAGGGCGGAGCAGCTAAATTTATTCAGGAAGGGACTTATAAATACATTCCGTATTGTAATTTATTTCGCCGAACTGAATTTCTGGAAGTAGAGGATTACGGGCGATTTGAAGCGTATTCCAATAGAGATTCGCTTAAGTATCGCAGTGTTTATGGACTGGACAATGTGCTAACTTTATACAGAGGCACCATTCGTAAAGTAGGATTTTCAAAAGCATGGAATATGTTTGTGCAATTGGGTATGACTGATGATAGTTATAGTATGGAAAATTCAGAAAACATGAGTTATCGGGAATTTGTCAATTCCTTTTTGCCGTATCATCCAACGGATTCTGTAGAAATCAAAATGCGGTTGATTCTTAAAATCGACCAAGATGATAGTATGTGGGACAAGCTCCTAGAACTGGATTTATTCAATCGCAATAAAAAAGTAGGTCTAAAAAATGCCACTCCTGCACAAATCCTGGAGAAAATTCTAAGTGATAGCTGGACACTTCAGCCTAAAGATAAAGATATGATTGTCATGTACCATAAATTTGGGTACGAGTTAAATGGCAAAAAAGAGCAAATAGATTCAAAAATGGTTTGTATTGGCGAAGATCAAACGTATACAGCCATGGCTAAAACCGTTGGTTTGCCGGTTGCAATGGCTACATTATTAATACTGAATGGTAAAATCACCACGCCAGGTGTGCAACTTCCTATTCGTAAAGAAGTGTACTTGCCTATTTTGAAAGAACTGGAAGAATACGGTGTTGTTTTCAAAGAGCAAGCAATGCCCTACTTGGGTTATAACCCTGATAAAGATTTTAATTAGTAGTTTTTTTTAGTTTTTTAATTTGTTAAATCCGCAGCTCTTGATAATCAAGGGAGTTGCGGATTTTTTTATGGACATCATTTATCCAATATGTATTCTTTGGGCGTGACCCTGCAGATTGCTTCGTCGTTCCTCCTCGCAACTTCGGGTCGGGCTGTACGCTGCAATCTTTATGTTTTTAAAGAAAAAACATAAAGGATTTTCGCTGCCATCCCTCGCGCAAATAAGCGGTTAAATCAAAAAAAAATATACTTGCAGCGTACGCAAAACATCTAATCGATTCAAAGTTATTTAAGTTATTTGTAAGAAAATTTTAATATATTTGAAGAAACATAAGACGAAATAAACCTTCGTATATATACAATAGCAGTAATTTAAAACCAAAAAAGTGAAAACAATAATTATCATACTGACATTTATTTGTTCTTTTTCTTTCTACGGGCAAAATAAAGGAATTGACAAAGATTGCAGAATCATACAATTTGTAAACAAAGATTCTATAAACAGTATTTCAAAACTAACGCCAATATACAATAAGAGAGGTTTTTATTTAGTCACAAATGGAGTTTATGATTTTGTGGTTGATGGAAAAAAGTATTTTCAATCAATACTTCTTAAAATTGAAAATGATAAGTTTTATATTTCAAATAATTGGCAATCAACTGAGCAAAGCGAAATAATTTCAGATTCAATAGAAATATCAATTAATCAAGAAATACAAGTTAGAATGGTATCTATTGATAAAGGAGTTGGAAATATGCCGACTAAAACAAATTTGAAAAAATATAACATAGCAATTATCCCAACAGATAAATATTGTAGATTTGAGAATGTAGAAATATTGAGTAAAGGGAAAAAATATTTTGGCCATTATTATTTTACTGAAATAGGTTTCAAAAAAATAAAAATTGTAAATGAAACTCCTTTTTTATGTGAA
>JBJOQF010000246.1:0-6331 GCA_046050185.1 Bacteroidota bacterium | reverse complement strand
AGCCCAGATGGAAACAGCATCCTTTTTATCTTGTTTTTTTGACGAGATAAAAAGATATAGTGTACAGCTGGAAACAGCTCCAAATAAAAATAGTAATTTTACCAAAGTTATATTTTTGATTGAAAATTAACTAATTCAGATTTGAGATTAAAAAAATGGAAGCACCACTTGCAGAACGTATTCGACCACAAAAATTAGAAGACTATATCAGTCAATCCCATCTTGTAGGGCCAAATGGTTCATTGACTCAACAAATTACAAAAGGAATAATTCCTTCGCTGATTTTCTGGGGACCACCTGGAACTGGGAAAACAACTTTGGCACAAATTATTGCGCAGGAATCTAAACGACCATTTTACAGTTTGAGCGCTATCAATTCAGGTGTAAAAGACATTCGTGATGTTATTGAAAAAGCAAAACAAAGTGGCGGTCTTTTTACCGCAAAAAATCCTATTCTGTTTATTGATGAGATTCATCGTTTTAGTAAATCACAACAAGATTCTTTACTAGCTGCTGTGGAGAAAGGATGGATTACATTAATAGGCGCCACTACTGAAAATCCAAGTTTTGAAGTTATCCCTGCATTGCTTTCACGTTGCCAAGTTTATATTTTAAACGCTTTTACCAAAGCTGATTTGGAAAGCTTATTAGAGCGAGCCATGAAAACGGATGCCTTTTTGACAACGAAAAAAATTGTTTTAAAAGAAACAGAAGCACTTTTACGACTTTCTGGAGGTGATGGCCGCAAGCTATTAAATATTTTTGAACTTGTAGTAAATGCCTCGAATGAAGCAGAGATTATAATCACTAACGACAGAGTTTTTGAATTGGTGCAACAAAATACCGTTTTGTATGACAAAAGTGGCGAACAGCATTATGATATTGTTTCGGCTTTTATAAAATCAATTCGAGGAAGTGATCCAAACGGAGCCGTTTATTGGCTTGCAAGAATGATTGAAGGTGGTGAAGATGTAAAATTCATAGCCAGACGTATGCTTATTCTATCCAGTGAAGATATAGGAAATGCGAATCCTACTGCTTTCATTATGGCTAATAATGCATTTCAGGCAGTTTCTACTATTGGTTATCCTGAAAGTAGGATTATATTAAGCCAATGTGCCATTTACTTAGCAACTTCTCCTAAAAGTAATGCTTCGTACCTTGCTATTGGAACCGCACAACAACTAGTAAAACAAACAGGTGACTTACCCGTTCCAATTCATTTGCGTAATGCCCCCACTAAATTAATGAAAGAATTAGGCTACGGAGAAGAGTATAAATATTCTCACGATTTTGCCAATAATTTTGCTGAACAAGAATTTCTACCAACCGAAATAAGCAATAAACCTCTTTACATTCCGGGAAATAATTCTAGAGAAAACACTACACGAGAATTCCTGAAAAATCGTTGGAAAAATAAATATGGATATTAAAATTAAAAGTAATTAGTATATCGCTTTAGAAAATTACATTTTTTAAAATCTAAAATTTAACATCAACTTTTTCAGAAATCAATTTGTCATTAAGGTAATATTCAAAAAACCATTGATTGTCTTTTGCAATTAAAACACCTTGTACATTTTCTTTTATAGCAATGAAACAGTCTTTTCTAGAAGTATTATATACTTTTATGACAACTTTTGGCGTACTGTCAATTAATTGAAAACCCGTAGCCGTAGGTTGTGCATAAAGCATTTTCGAATTATCAGCAATTACATCCTGCGACACAACAGTTTGTTTTACAGATTCTTGTACTGGAACAACTTCAGTTATTCTTATAGGAACAGTTGCTACCTCTGGTTTAGAGACTACATTAGAATTACTATTACCCGTATCATTATATTTATATTGTAAATCATAAACAGATATAAAAGCCTTATTCAATGCTTCGGCATAAGCCAATTCATAGTCTTTTTCTTTGCTTGTTCCAATATTCGATTTAAAAATAATTTTTCCATTACAATCCTTAATAGTAATATACAGTTTAGTTATTAAAAATGCACTTTCTTTCACAACGTCAAAATACATTAAACTACACCTATCATTATTTTCTTTAGGCAAAGGCTCATTAGCATAAAATGCTTGAAAACCCGCTTTATTTAAATTAAACTTAGACAATGTTACAAGTCTATATTGATTATCCGTTTTAATAAAGTCAAATCGCAAAGGGATCAGTATTGTTTTATAATCATTCACAGATTGCGAGAAACAGTAACTTGAAATTAATACTAATAGGAATAAGAATCTTGTTTTCATATTTATAAATATTTTTTTAATTCTAATAAATGATTTATTTGTTTAATCCCTTGTTCTGCCTGAACATTGCTTTCGTTAAAAAAAATAGCATCTAATCCCGCATTAAGAGCTCCTTTAACATCTGCTTCAAGACAATCTCCTATCATAATACTGCTTTCTTTTTTGGCTTTGGCCAAATCAAGGGCATATTCAAAAATAATAGGATTTGGTTTTTTTACTCCTGCCATTTCAGAATTTGTAATCGTTTGAAAATAACTTCCAATATTTGAGTTTTTTAATTTTCTAAATTGTACTTCGGCAAAACCATTAGTAATGATATGAAGTCGGTATTTTTGAGTTAAATAATCTAAAACTTCAAAAACACCATCAAAAAGATGATTATTTTCCGGCAATAAATGAATGTATTGTTGAGCTATGTTTTCTATCTCTTCATCAGAAATAACATAATTCAATGCATCAAAAGAATGTTTCAATCTATTGTAACGCAGTTCATCATGGGAAATTTTGTCATATTGATATAATTTCCAACAGGCTTGATTTATTGGTACATATTTATCAATAAATTCCTTGCTATCCATTGTTGGATGATTTTTATTAAAAATAGTTTCAAACGTCAATTCAGAATTTTTATCAAAATCCCAAAGTGTATGATCTAAATCAAAGAAAACGTCTTTTATAATAGTATGTTTCATTTTTATTCCTAAAATATTCCTTCATCAACAAAACTAAAATAATTAGTTTCTGTAACAATAAGATGATCTAAAACTTTTATTTCTAAGCTATCGCCTGCTAGTTTTAGCTTCCGTGTAATTTGTTTATCGGCATCACTGGGAATTAATGTTCCCGAAGGATGATTGTGACACAATATCAATCCGGTTGCACCCATTTCAAGTGCTGTTTTAAAAACTAATCGCACATCGACCAAAGTTCCGGTTATTCCTCCCTTACTCAATTGTGATTTTGAAATTACTTTATTTGAATTATTCAAATACACTATCCAAAATTCTTCGTGTGGTAATTCCCCAATAATAGGCTGCATGATTTCGAAAATTGCCTTGCTGGAAGTAATTTTTGTTAACTCCACAGCATCCTCTGCTCTTCTCCTTCTACCTAATTCTAAAGCTGCAATAATCGAAATAGCTTTGGCTTCTCCTATTCCTTTAAAATTTGTCAATTGCGAAATCGATAATTTCCCTAACGCATTCAAATTATTATTGACACTCCCTAAAATCCGCTTACTCAAATCAACTGCTGATTCGTTACGACTTCCTGAACCAATCAAAATGGCAATCAATTCTGCATCACTCAAAACACTTTTGCCTTTGAGCATTAGTTTTTCTCGTGGTTTATCGTCTTCGGACCAATTAGTTATTGGAAAAAAGTGGTTTTCGGGCATAAGCTTATTCTCTTAAATTTGTTTTTTCATACAAATACTGTTTTCTAAACCAACATAAGGTTCGTAATTATCAACAATAGTATAGCCTACTTTTTGATATAAACTGATAGCTTCTTTTTGCTTATATAAGGTTTCTAAAACAGATGCAGTATAACTTAAATCATGAGCCCAAAGTTCCAGTTCTAGGATTATTTTTTTAGCCAAACCCAATCCTCGTGCCTCAGGAGAAACGAACATCCGCTTTAATTCAATTGTATTTTTATCATATTTCTTGAAACAACCACAGGCAACAGCTTTATTTTCGAGATAAACAATAATAACATTAGGATTTAATTCAATGACATTATTTCCCCAATAATTTGTTTTTAATTCTGGATAACGCTCCCATAAACTGACATCTAATGCAGCAATGAGAGTCACAAAATCTGGATTCTCGCTGGTCGTTTTAATAATTTCTATTTTGTTATTCATCCTCTTTCTATTGTACCAATTCCTTTACCTCATCAAAATTCAATCCTCCATAGTTTCCTGAACTCATTAATAACAAAGCAGAATTATCAAGATTTAAGTTGAATAAGTAATCTTTGAAATCTTTTGGATTGGTATAAATGATTAAATCTTTTCTATTGAATGCATTTGCAATTTGTTCATAAGTCACCTCTTCCAATTGCTTAATTTTTACTGCATCTGGTGAATAGAAAACAACTGCTTTATCGGCATATTCTAATGCTCCCTCATATTCTTTTAAAAATTCAGCATTCAGGCTACTATACGTATGCAACTCTAAACAAGCCACCAAAGTTCTATTTGGATATTGCTCTTTTACAGCTTTAGTAGTTGCCGCCACTTTGCTTGGTGAATGAGCAAAATCTTTATATGCTACTTTAGTTTTACTTTCAGCAATTTTTTCCAAACGTTTTGAAGCTCCTTTAAAACTAGCGATAGCTTCATAAAAATCAGCTTCATCAACTCCCATATTCTGGCAAATCCATTTGGCTCCAGCCAAATTATTAAGATTATGCGCTCCAAAAACTTCTATTGGCATATCTCCTTCAGGAGTTTCGAGAAGTGTAACACCGTCGTTTACGGTGTATTTTGGTGTATGATACGCTAATTTTCGGATTGGATTCGTAGCAGCTTCCGATACTCTTTTTACTTCAGAATCATCTTCATTGTAAACCAAAATTCCACCATTGGTGATTTTGCCAATAAAAATTTCAAACTGTTCTACATAATTTTCATACGTTGGAAAAACATTGATATGATCCCAAGCTATTCCAGAAATCAAAGCAATATTAGGCTGATACAAATGAAACTTTGGTCTTCTGTCTATTGGCGAAGACAAATATTCATCTCCTTCCAAAACAATAAAATCATTTTCCTCAGTAAGATGTACCATCGTTTCAAATCCTTCGAGCTGTGCACCAACCATATAATCAACCGCTATATCATGATAATGCATTACATGAAGGATCATTGAAGTTATGGTTGTTTTCCCATGAGAGCCACCAATTATAACACGCGTTTTATTTTTGGATTGTTCATACAAGAACTCTGGATAAGAATATATTTTCAAACCTAATTCTTGGGCTTTCAACAATTCAGGATTATCAGCTTTGGCATGCATTCCTAGAATTACTGCTTCAATATTTGAGGTGATTTTTTCAGGAAACCATCCTAATTCCGGAGGCAAAATTCCTTTTTTGTCTAATCTTGATTTTGATGGTTCAAAAATGGCATCGTCACTTCCTGTTACTTGGTAACCTTTGTTGTGTAATGCTAAAGCGAGATTGTGCATGGCACTACCTCCTATAGCTATAAAATGTGTACGCATTAAATTTATAGTTTATAGTTGTTGAATTCGAAACAAATTAGAAATTAATCTCAACTTATTTATCCTTTTTTATTTTATATTCTTCTAAAACTGATTTAGCTTTTTCAGGTTCGTTCATCTTATTTTTGTACAAATTGGCCAGCTTTTGATAGCTCATTTTTGAACCGCCTATAGCTATTGCTTTTTTGTAGTTTTGTTCTGCAATTTTATATCTTTTAAAGTATTCTTCAATATGTCCTTTAGATAAATAACCATCAACGGGTGACAATCTGAACAATTCATCCGAATATTTTATAGCCTTAGACTCGCTACCGCCAATGATTCCCGGCAACTGAATATACAACTCTATTAATGCCCAACGCGCCTCAATATGTTTAGGATTGAAAACTATTGCTTTTTCAAAAGACTCCTTAACTTCATCAATCATCCCAAGAGCCTTGAATTTACTAACCTGACTCGCTTTCATCCCAAGAGCACCTCCATATTTATAATAATAATTGGCTTCAGAAGGCTTCAATTGCTTTAGTTTTTTATAATATCCTATCGCTGTATCCCAAGATTTATTTCGTCCGGCAATATCTCCCAAATATTCAATAGTTTTAAGATTTGAGGGGTTATTTTTTAGGAAATTTTCAAAAACAGGTCGCGCCAGATCAAATTTTTCTTCTTTGAATAATTTTTCTGCAGCATCAAAACTGGATTGTGACCAAATCATCATTGGAAATAACAAAAAAACTGCTATTAATTGTTTCATACTTCAAAAATAGCGAAATTTTAAAGTATTAAACAGATTTTTTAATCTTAAAAAAGTTAACAGACCAAATCATATTAAGAGAAATAATAAT
>JBJOQF010000245.1:0-3916 GCA_046050185.1 Bacteroidota bacterium | reverse complement strand
GGTGGTTATTGCGGCGGGGCTCACCTCTTCCCATCCCGAACAGAGTAGTTAAGCCCGCCTGCGCAGATGGTACTGCAGTTATGTGGGAGAGTATGTCGTCGCCTTTCTTTTGAAAAACCCTATCCAAATCGGATGGGGTTTTTTGTTTTTATTGGAACGACGTGTTCGTGGATCATGCACAAAAGTTGGGGATTATCCAAAAAGATTAGATAATCTGAATAAGAAGAAATGTATATTTCTCACCCCTCTAAATTGACTTCTAAAAGCTTTTATTTTTGCATTGAATGATTCAGCCGATGCATTGGTACTTCTGTTATCAAAATAATTTAAGATTGACTGGTAATTGAAAGTTATTGTATTGAGCAGAATATTGAAGTTTTTAAAACCTGATTCTTCTACATTTCTGTACCAGTGAGCTAGTTTGGTCATTGCAAAGTGTTTGTCATTTTGGTTGTTATAAATAGCTCTAAGTTGTTGAATTAGGATATAAGCTGTTTTTATATCTGGATATAGTCCAAATAATAGTTGAGCTCTTTCATTTTGACTCACAGTCCATTTTTCTCGAGATTTATAAAGTAAATATCTGCTTCTTGCCAAAAGTTGCTTTACAGAATCCCCATTAGGTAAAAGTTCTGGAATATATGTTCTATTGTCTCTTTTTGCTTGTAATATCAATTGATTCTCAAAATCCATAGCTTCCCAACGATGCTTAATTCTGATTTCCTGCAAAGCTTCCAATGCTAATTTTTGAACATGAAATCTATCGGTTACCTGTACTGCTTTTGGGAAGCAACGTTTTGAGATTAATTTCATTGAATTAGCCATATCAAGTGTTATTTCTTTAACACAGCATCTCTTTTTATAATCAATCTTACGGATATGTTCTATTACTTGATCCGCTTTTGTTCCAGCAACAATAGCCACTAATGAACCTTTTTTACCTTTAGCTTTCTTGTTGGTGACAATAGTATAAAGTTCTCCCTGAGACAAAGCCACTTCGTCAATTGACAAATGCGTACCCATATTTTCAGGGTAAACAATCCATTGATGTGCATGTTCTCGTGGAGCCCAAGTATTGAAGGAACTCAGGTGTTTTTTATACTGTCTTTGGAGTTTCTTTCCATTGACTCCGAAGAAACCTCCAATGGTGTGGCAATCGGTAGCGCTGCTATCTATTAATTTCTTTTAAAAAAGCCGCAAACTCTTGAGTCATGCGGGTTCCTTTAGCAACTAAATTCCAATCTCTTTTAAGAATCTCACCAGTGACCTTATTTGTCCAGCGGCGTCTTTTGATATGGAGATACACAAACTTACCTCTAAGCGGGAAATCCTGAATGGTAATCTCATCCTGAAATCCCTTTGATACCAATTCAAATGCATTAAACTCTTTGGGAGGCTTTACTTTTTCTTCAAAATAAAGATGTAAGGTTTCTTCTGTATTATTTGCAGAAACTACTTCAAAGTGGTCAACTAAAAAATCTGGAAGCATCAATTTCAAAAGGTCTATAGGAGTCATATATAATTCTAAGATTACAAATTTCTCATTTTATTTTGACATTTCCTCCCCAACTTTTAGGATTGATCCCCGAAAACCCTGTTTCGAAGGAAACAGGGTTTTGTGTTTTATAGGAAGTTTGGTTTTTTATAGTAACTCTTTTCGAAGATTAGGGGAAATATTAGCTCACAACTTTTAGACTTGGTTCCTTTTTTATTAAGTTAAGTAAAGATTAATTTATAGAGCTTAAGCCCTAGTTCAGACTTATTTTATAACATTAAATTGTATTTTTGTTTGACTATATAAAAATACAATATGAAAAAAAATATTTTTTTTTTGACATTTATTATGTCTTTAAGTATACACGCTCAAGAGCGACCAAAATTAGTTATTGGAATTGTTGTAGATCAAATGAAAATGGAATATTTATATCGTTTTTCGGATGATTTTTCGTCTAATGGCTTTAAAAGAATAATAGACAATGGATATACTTTCCAAAATATGCATTTTAATTATATGCCTACTTATACTGGTCCTGGACATGCATCTATATATACAGGAACTACTCCTTCAACGCATGGAATTATAGGAAATGAATGGTATAGTAGAAGCTTGGGTAAAGAGATGTATTGTACAGATGATTCCTCAGTTAAAACAATTGGAGATGGTACAGCCAAAGAAGGCCAAATGTCTCCAAAGAATTTGCAAAGTACAACTATTACCGATGAATTGAGATTAGCAACAAATTTTAAAGGAAAAGTTATTGGAATGAGCTTAAAAGATAGAGGTGCAATTTTACCAGCAGGGCATTTTGCCAATTGGGCTTTTTGGTTTAGTAAAACTGGAGCTTTTATTTCTAGTTCTTTTTATGGTTCAACATTACCGGATTGGGTTATACAATTTAATCAGGAGAAAAGATATATGCCATATATTACTAAAGGTTGGGATTTATTCAAACCTGTTGCAACATATAACGAAAGTCTCCCAGATGATAATCCTTATGAGGGAAAATTGTACAGTAGTACTGCGCCTGTATTTCCATATAATTTAAAAGATATGTATGATAAAAATGATGCAGGGGTAATACGTTCTACCCCATTTGGAAACAGCCTTCTGGCCGAATTTGTAATGAGAGCAATTGAAAAGGAAGAATTAGGAAAAGATAATATTACAGATTTTTTGACAATTAGTTTTTCTTCTACTGATTATGTTGGTCATTTATTTGGACCAAGATCTATTGAGTTACAAGATACTTATTTACGTTTAGATCAAACAATAGCCAATTTTTTAGCTTTTTTAGACAAAACTGTTGGAAAAGATAATTACTTACTTTTTCTTACTGCTGATCATGCGGGAGCTGAAAATGTAAACTATCTTAAAGATAATAAGTACAATGTGAAAAGTGTCAATCCAAAGGATATTATTAAAGGATTAAAAGACTTATCTATTGCTACTTTTGGTGAAGATTTGATTTTAAATTATTCTAATTTTAATCTTTTCTTCAATAAAGAAATTATTAAATCTAAAGATCTTGATTTGACAAATATAAAACAAACCTTCAAAGACTATTTGATGACGCAGGAACAAGTAAAAAGAGTCTATACTGAAGAAGAAATTCTAGGTTCAACGGAAAATGATTATTATCTTAATTTTATAACAAAAGGATACGATCAAACACAAAATGGGGATCTTGTTATTCTTGACAAAGCTGCTTATATAGAATACCAAGGTACAGGTACTTCTCACGGAACTCCTTATAACTACGATACGCATGTGCCATTAATATTCTACGGTTGGCATGTTAAGAAAGGGGAATCATTTGAAAAAAAATATATCACACAAATTGCACCAACGATTGCTCAAAAGATTAAAATTCCTTTTCCAAATGGAACTGAAGCCAACGTTTTAGAAGAAATTTTAGATAATAAATAAACTCTAATTATTGTGTTTTTAAGGTAATGGCGAATGGGATACTACCAGGATACTACTCCATTTGTTTTAGAATACGACTTTATTTTTTCTATAACCCGTTATATTCGGTGTCAGATAGAAGTATTTTTTTTGAATTCATTTCAAAAACACTTTCAAAACTCTATCTGTTTTTGTGTTTTGGAACAATATGCCAGTATAAATGAGATGATGTATTAATATAACACCTAGTTAATTTTAGTTGGATTAAATACTGTTGCTATTTCTTTTTGCTACCGTCGAAACATAGCCCATAATTGTATTATGTTTTCCTTTACTCAATTCATAAAACTCGATAGTATGATTATTATGAATTACATTACAGCAACCTAAGTAGAACTTTTCTTTAAATAGGAATAGTTAAGACACTTCTAAATCATAGATTTTAATCATTAAATCATTTATAATGTTTCATTATCTTGACAATACAGACATTCTGAAATTGATGTAGGA
>JBJOQF010000244.1:0-4305 GCA_046050185.1 Bacteroidota bacterium | reverse complement strand
GAATTTCAAAAGCGTGGATTAGTAATATTTCCGATAAAAAAGATACTGCCACAGCAATAGGAACTTATTCCGGATTTCAAAGTATATGCACTTTAATAGCAAGTTCTTTAGCAGGATTGATTTGGTATCAATTTGGAGCCAATGCAACATTTATTACTTCAGCAGTAGTAACACTTTTGGTTATTATTTATTTCTCTTTTTTTATAAAAAGATAAAAATTATTAAAAATGGCACACCAACATAAACAGGAAGTTAACGACAAAGAATTGTGTTGGACTTCAGAAGAAAAAATAGGTATTAAAACAAGCGCAGGTGCTGGATGCTGTTCTCATGACGAGCAAGAAAATCATTCTGATGATGATCACGACCATGACCATTCAAATGAGAGTGATAGTGTTTTTAAAATGTTTTTGCCTTCAATACTAAGTTTACTATTACTGTTGACAGCAATTGGATTTGATAATTATTTTCCTCAAACCTGGTTTGTGGGTTGGGTTAGGATTGCTTGGTTTTGTGTTGCTTATATTCCGGTAGGTTTACCGGTATTAAAAGAAGCCTTTGAAAGTATAGGTAAAGGCGCTATTTTTTCAGAATTTTTTCTAATGGGTATTGCAACACTTGGTGCTTTTGGAATTGGCCAATATGCGGAAGGTGTTGCCGTAATGTTATTTTATTCTATTGGTGAATTATTCCAAATGTTAGCTATAAAAAGAGCCAAATCAAGCATCAAAGCATTATTAGACGAAAGACCTGATTCTGCTAACGTCATTGAAGGGCTTGAAACCATTTCTAAAAAAGCTTCAGATATTACCATTGGTGAAATCATTCAATTAAAACAGGGTGAAAAATTAGCTTTGGATGGAAAATTACTTTCTGAGTCCGCCACTTTCAACACAGCGGCATTAACAGGGGAAAGCAAACCGAACACCAAATCTAAAGGAGAAATGGTTCTTGCAGGAATGATTAATCTTAATACTGTTGCTCAAGTCGAAGTTACGGCTATTTTTACTGATAGTAAATTATCCAAAATTCTTGAAATGGTTCAGGAAGCCACAGCTAAAAAAGCCACAACCGAATTATTTATTAGAAAATTCGCTAAAATTTATACTCCGATAGTTGTTTTTCTGGCCATCGGAATTTGTTTGCTTCCAATGTTATTTGTGGAGAATTATGTTTTGAAAAATTGGCTGTACAGAGCATTAATTTTCTTGGTAATTTCGTGTCCTTGTGCATTGGTAATTTCAATTCCATTGGGTTATTTCGGTGGAATTGGTACAGCCAGTAAAAATGGAATTTTAATCAAAGGTGCTACTTTTTTGGATATTTTAGCCGCTATTCAAGTTGTGGTGACGGATAAAACAGGAACATTAACTAAAGGTGTTTTTAAAGTTCAAAAAGTTATCGCTATAGGGATTTCGGAAGCTGATTTGGTGAAATATACTGCTGCAATCGAAACGAAATCAACACATCCTGTTGGTTCAGCTATAATTGACTTTGCTAAGGATATTGTGAAAGATACTACAGTTACTGAAGTAGAAGAAATTGCAGGTCATGGAATGAAAGGACTCGTCGATGAAAAGGAAATTTTAGTAGGAAGCACCAAATTGATGAAAAAATACAACATCAGTTATGACACTGAAATTGATACTATTCCATTTACAATTATAGTTGTTGCCCTCAATCAAAAATATGCGGGCTATTTCATTATTGCTGACGAAATTAAAGAAGATGCAAAAGAAGCTATTCTGAGTTTACACAAATTAAATATCAAAACTATAATGCTTTCTGGCGATAATCAGGTAATAGTTTCGCTTGTTGCCAAAGAATTGAATATTGACCAAGCTTTTGGTGAGTTATTGCCAGAGAACAAGGTTCAAAAAGTTTCAGAACTAAAAGAACAGCATTTAAAAATAGCATTTGTTGGTGATGGCGTAAATGATGCACCAGTAATCGCTTTGGCCGATGTAGGAATTGCAATGGGGGGGTTAGGAAGTGATGCCGCTATAGAAACTGCAGATGTCGTTATTCAAAATGACCAACCAACAAAGATTTTTACAGCAATACATATTGGAAAAATGACAAAACAAATCGTTTGGCAAAATATTGGATTAGCTTTTTCTGTGAAACTTATCGTTCTAATAATGGGTGCAGGAGGATTAGCCACCATGTGGGAAGCAGTTTTTGCAGATGTTGGTGTGGCGTTATTGGCAATTTTAAATGCCGTAAGAATTCAACGAATGAAATTTTAAGATTGAAAGTATTTAACTTAAATTTCCATAAAACCCATTCCTATTTTTATTAATTTCGTTGCATTAAAATACATACATGAAAATTGCAATAGTTTGTTATCCTACCTTTGGAGGAAGTGGTGTTGTCGCTACTGAATTAGGTCTTGAATTGGCACGACGTGGTCACGAAATACATTTTATAACTTATAGTCAGCCCGTACGTTTAGCGCTTTTAAATGCCAATGTGCATTACCACGAAGTTAATGTTCCTGAATACCCATTGTTTCATTATCAACCTTATGAATTGGCTTTGTCAAGTAAATTGGTTGATATGGTGAAACTTTATAAAATTGAATTACTTCATGTACATTATGCTATCCCTCATGCTTATGCGGGTTATATGGCCAAACAAATGCTAAAAGATGAAGGAATTAATATTCCAATGGTGACTACGCTCCATGGAACAGATATTACTTTAGTTGGAAATCATCCTTTTTATAAACCTGCAGTAACCTTCAGTATTAATAAATCTGATTTTGTTACTTCGGTGTCCCAAAGTTTGAAAGACGATACACTGAAATTATTTAAAATAAAAAAAGAAATTGAGGTTATTCCAAACTTTATTGAATTGGATAAAAACGTAAATGATCCCAGTATTTCGTGTCATCGTTCTGTAATGGCAAAAGAAAATGAGCGAATAATAACTCATATCAGTAATTTTAGAAAAGTAAAACGAATTCCTGATGTGATTAAAATATTCTATAATATTCAAAAAGAAATTCCTGCTAAACTGATGATGGTAGGGGATGGTCCTGAAAAAGAAAAAGCAGAATATCTATGTCAGGAATTAGGTATAATTGACAAAGTAATCTTTTTTGGAAACAGCAATGAAATCGATAAAATATTAAGTTATACAGATTTATTCTTACTTCCATCTGAAACCGAAAGTTTTGGTCTTGCCGCTCTTGAAGCAATGGCTTGGAGGGTTCCGGTAATTTCCAGTAATTCAGGAGGATTGTCAGAAGTTAATTTTGATGACATTTCGGGTTATTTAAGTGACGTGGGTAATACTGATGAAATGGGGGTGAATGCTTTGAGAATCTTAAAAGATGATACTACTCTGAATAAATTTAAAGAGAATGCCCTTTCGATTGCTAAAAAGTTTGATATTAAAAATATTTTACCTTTGTATGAAAAGTTATACGAAAAAGCTATAAACAAATATTTATAAGTGTTATTTTTTAAATAGATTCTTAATTCGATATGTAAAAATAGAAAAAAATGAAAAAAATCCTTGCCTTATTTGTTGCTATATTATTAGTTTCATGTGGCGCTTCTTCCATAAAAAGTTCCGATAAAAAACCTCTATTTGAAGTCTTGACTCAACAAAATGATGGTGGAGCAAGTATTCGTTTTTTTGAGATTCTTTCAGAGCCAAACGAAATTAAAATGTTACAGAATGATGAAAATCTAAAAAATAAAATTAGCCCAAATGATGTTCTGAGTTCTAATTTTATTGTTTTGAATATGGGCGAAAAAACATCTGGAGGATACAAAATAGGAATCGATACTGTTGTTGAAACTGATAAAAGCATCATAATTACTGTAAAAGAAACGATACCTGAACCAGGAGGCATGGTAACTCAAGCTTTTACAAATCCTTTTTGTGTAGTTAAGATAAATTCTAAAAAAGAAATCATCATTAAATAAAAAAATCCATCCGTAGTTATTTAGACTGCAGATGGATTTTTTAAATATATTTATTTGCTAATTATTAGAATTGGTATCTAAGTGATAAAGCAACATCAGAACCATAATTGTTTTCATAATATCCATTTCCTCCAAACTCAGGTCTGAAATCTAATGAAATTAATAAAGGAATATCGAAATTATATTCAATACCAATATCTCCCGCTGCAAATGCAAACGTATCATTATAAGAAGTATTGTTATTATCATAACTATAGCTACCTAATCCTCCACCAACACCAGCATACCAGTTAAAACTTCCGTCAATATTCCATACCCATTGGTACAAAGCTGCTAATTTCACTGCTTTGTCATCATAACCAATATT
>JBJOQF010000243.1:0-12200 GCA_046050185.1 Bacteroidota bacterium | reverse complement strand
CTTCAATAATATCAATCTAAACGATTAAACATATTTTCAAATCCACAAAATATATCTTACTTTAGCATTCCATAAATTTCGTATTAAATGATTAGCGAAGCACAGTTCAAAAACGAGTTACATATATTAATAGAAAATGCCATTCGGGAAGATGTTGGTCCAGGGGATTATAGTTCTTTGGCCTGTATTCCTGTAACGGCAACTGGTAAAGCGAAGTTGCTTGTGAAAGAAGATGGCATTATTGCCGGAGTGGCTTTCGCCAAAATGGTTTTCGAATACGTAGATCCTAATTTGCAAATAGAAACTTTTATTGAGGACGGAATTCCAGTAAAAAAGGGCGATGTTGTTTTTCATGTTTCGGGAAGTTCACAATCCATTTTGAAATCGGAACGGGTAGTTTTGAATTCGATGCAAAGAATGTCGGCAATTGCTACCAAAACTAAAGAATATGTTCATCTTTTAGAAGGGACAAATACTAAAATCCTTGACACCCGTAAAACTACCCCAGGTTTCCGAGCCTGTGAAAAATGGGCAGTCAAAATTGGCGGAGGCGAAAACCACCGTTTTGCTTTGTATGACATGATTATGCTCAAGGACAATCACAATGATTTTGCAGGCGGAATTACTTTGGCTATAGCCAAAACCAAAGCGTATCTCAAAGAAAATAATTTGAACCTAAAAATCATTGTTGAAGCCAGAAACTTGGAAGAAATTAAAGAAATATTAGAAACTGAAGGTGTTTTTAGAATTTTGATAGACAATTTCAATTATGAAGATACCCGTAAAGCTGTAGCTTTGATAGGTAACAAATGCCAAACTGAATCTTCGGGAAATATCAATGAAGAAACAATTCGACATTATGCGGAATGTGGTGTAGATTATATTTCTTCAGGAGCCTTAACGCATTCTGTCTATAATATGGATTTGAGTTTAAAAGCAATATGAGTACCGAAATTGAACAGAGAATAGAAAAAATTCCCATAATACGGAATCTTGCTCAAGGGTTGAAAATGATAAAACTCCCATGGTTAGAGGGGTTGTCATTGTATGATTTATTAGAATTGTATGGCTTAGGAATTGTAGAAAGTGCCTTGACCTATCATGCTAGTGCTATTGCATTTAGTTTCTTCATGGCATTATTTCCCTTTGCATTGTTCATATTAAATCTAATTCCCTATATTCCAATTGAAGGTTTTCAAGAAGATTTTCTTCAATTTGTAAAACAAGGAGTTCCGCCAAATACCTATGATGCTATTTACAAAATCATCAATGATATTCTCCATAACAGCCATTCCGGATTAGTGTCTTCGGGATTTATATTGTCCATTTTCTTGATGGCAAATGGATTAAACGGTATTTTAGGAGGATTTGAATCCTCGCGTCATGTTCTCATCAAAAGAGGATTTATTCACCAATACATTGTGGCTCTCGGCATGTCATTATTATTGTCAATACTATTGATAGTAACCGTATCAGCAATCGTTGTTTTTGAAGTATTTATTCAAAAAACAATACTCAGTGACCAAGTCGAATTAATTATTTTATGGCGTTATGCGTTCATAATTGTAATGATATTAATCACAACGTCCATACTTTTTAAATTTGGCACTATGCATGATAAAAACAGGGCCTTTATCTCGATAGGTTCTGTATTTACTACTATTTTGATTCTGTTAGATTCCTATGGTTTTGGAATTTGGGTAATCCGATTTTCAAAATACAACGAATTATACGGCTCTATAGGGACCTTATTAATCATGATGTTCTACATTTGGATCAACTGTATGATATTACTGCTTGGTTTCGAATTAAACGGAACAGTAAATAAACTAAAAAAGAAAAAAGAAGTTTAGTTTTTAGAAGCTATTTACTTCGTCAGTTCGTTTCGCTCGTGTTCTTCTTTATATTTTTCTTTCCTAGTTTAAAGAGAGTAAGGAAAGGAGCCGTTTCAAACGAAGTTCATTGAACTCCAATTAAAATAAAAGTAAAGTAATTTCGGCTAGGGAATTTCGGCTACAATTAAGGAATCTGTTTGATTTTAAATTTGTAATTTTAGACAAATAAATTCCATGATGAATCCAATTTACATTAATCAAAACGAAATTCTAAAACGCTATAAACAACCCGATAAATTTACCCACAAAGGCATTCAAGGACATGCCTTAATTATTGGTGGGAGTTACGGGAAAATGGGAGCTGTTTGTCTTTCTTCTAAAGCCTGTTTGAAAACCGGTTGCGGATTAGTGACTGTTTTTATACCAAAATGTGGCTACAATATTCTTCAAATTGCCATTCCCGAAGTGATGGTTGTAACGGATAATCAGGAAAAATATATTTCGGATATCACTTTCGATATAAAACCACAAGCCATAGGAATAGGACCGGGTTTAGGCTTGGAAATTGAAACGCAACAAGCTGTTTATAAATTCTTAAAAACGAATAAAATACCTTTGGTAATCGATGCCGATGCTTTGAATATTTTATCAAAAAACAAAGAATGGTTTCCTTTATTACAACCCAAAACCATCATCACTCCACACCCCAAAGAATTAGAACGATTAATAGGTAACTGGAATTCTGATACTGAAAAAATCGAAAAAACAATCGTTTTTTCAAAACAATACCATCTCATTATTGTGATGAAAGGTGCACCAACCTATATTATTGATGGAGATACAATCTACAGGAATACAACAGGAAATGCCGCTTTAGCAACCGCAGGAACTGGAGATGTTTTGACAGGGATGATCACCAGTTTATTGGCACAATCTTATGAACCAATAAATGCAGCAATTATGGGTGTTTACCTTCATGGATTGACAGCTGATATTGCACTACCCGAAACTGGTTACCAATCGTTTACTGCTTCTGATGTTATTGTAACAATTGGGAAAGCTTTTTTGAGTATAGAGAATAAGGATTAGTATTTTTTTGTTAATACGTTCTCATTTGCCATTTTGTTCTTTGTATTCTTATTCAGAATGACAAATAATATTGCCCTTTTTTAATGGAATTACTGTTTAAAACAGGTGTTTTGTTTAGCCAAAATACTCTGTTCATAAGTCTTCAGTTATTGCAAGTAACAGAATATTCACCTTTCAATTTCAACCAATCATTACATTATTATTGCAACTCCACCTTAACATTATACTGATTTTCACTCAAAATGCTTTCTATAGAACCAAAAGTTGAAATGCTCTTTTGATATTCCCTTTCTTTTTTCAAAGCAATTTGTTTTACACAGTTTTGAAACCGGCTCACTTCTTTTAGATTGGTAAGGATTAATCCGGGAACAGGAGCATTTTTTCCATCTTTATCTTTGGAAACCATTGTAAAATAAGATGAATTACAATGTTTTACAGTTCCTGTTTGAATATTTTCGGCTTCAACACGAATTCCAATAATCATTGAGCTGGTTCCTACATAATTCACACTGGCTTTCATGGTTACTAATTCACCCACTTCAATAGGTTTTAAGAAATTGACCGTATCCACAGAAGCTGTTACACAATAATTCCCAGAAAATTTTGAAGCACAGGCAAAAGCAATTTGATCGAGTAATGATAGTATATAGCCTCCATGTATTTTGCCGCTAAAATTAGTGTGTGAAGGCAGCATTAATTCAGAAATTGTTATGTGAGAGGAACTTACCGTTTTGAAAGTAGTATTCATATTGTAATTGATTTTAGTGCTAATAAGAGCTTTTGAGTTATTTTAGCCACGAATTAATTCATTTTAGTTTAAAATAATTGATATAATTTGCAGCTAATTTTTTTTAGGGTTATTACAAAGTCTTCTGTTTTTCTCCTGCCAATACTATAAAATTTATTTTTGGAGATTCACATAGTGAGCAACAGTAATCTTCGGGTAAATCTTTAAATAAAACTCCTTTTTCAATCCCTTGAATAACATCACCGTATTCTGAATTATAAACGGTTAAACATTCAGGACATTGATGAATATCTTGTGCTGACTTCTCTTTTTTGGTTGTTGTTGCACTTACTTCAACAATTAAATTTCCTAAATCTTCAAAATATTTTCTACTTAATTCAATCAAAATTGTTGGTAATTCGAGTTTGTCAACATCTTGGGCATGAACAATATATTCTTTGGTATTTGGGTCAAAATTTTTAGCGTACAAAACATTATAGGTATCCCTAATTTTTATGGATTCTAAGTCTTTTGGTAATTCGTTTTTTTCGACTACAATTGAAGTGAAATAATGCCCATCACGATTGTATTCTGATAAACCAAAGGTAAGTCCGTAGGTACTGATGTCAAACTGATCTAGTGTTCGAACCAAAAAAGTTTTGAGATTTAAAGCCCATTCCATAGCAACGGGTAAATGCCAGTTGAGTTCTAATAACGAGTGACGCACATTAATTCCTTTTTTGCCCAGGAATTTTTCCCAATCTAATTTTCGTTCCTTTGGAATTCCTTTTACAATGAAGGATTTCCATGGAGTGATACATATTTTACCAATTTTACAATCAAAACATAAATCGCACATTTCTTTTAAAAAGTCTAAATCATATAGATTATTTCTCCAGTACAATCCTAACCAATATTGATCTATACCCAATCGATTCATTCCTTCATAGTAAGGAAATGGGTAGAATGGAATGTTTAAAGGTTTGTCTATTGTTCTGTTATTGGTGTCCAAAGCGTCACTCACCAATTGAAAAATCATATCTACAGAATCAGGTTCCTCTTCGAGTACTTTTTCAATGGCATAATAGACTTCGGCAATATTCCAACTGTAAATCAGCACGGGATACATTTCCATTTTATCCCATTTTGGTAAGCGAATATATACAAACCAATAATCTTCATGATCTGAGGCAATAAAGTTAACATGACCTGTAAACAAAGGGACTAACTGTTGTTTTGGATCAGTGATGTTTACTTTTAGTTCGGGCTGTTCTTTAAATTGCTCTAAAATATATAAAAACTTATTTCCCGTAAGCCAAGGAGTATTTCTGAAAATATCTGTGGATACGTAGGAAGAAACGATATTATTTCCACTTTTTTGATTAGGATAAACAAAATGATTTTTGCCTATTTTAGTCTTATCAATAGCAGTAAAGCCTTTAGGGAATATAATATCTTGTCTAGAACCAAAGGATATTGCATTCAACCCTTGTTCTAAACCCATATTTACAATTTCTCGTAATTCACCTGGTGAAATTACGCCTCCTTTTACTATTAGTCTTGTCAATTCCATATTTTTTTAGTGTTCAGTTTTCAGTGTTTAGTAATCAGTTGTTAACTGATTACAGAATACTGCCAACTATTATTTACATTTTGATAAGATTTCTTTCACTTCGGTTTTACAACTTCCACAACCTAATCCAGCACCTGTAGTTCTGCATAACTCGGTAAAGTTAGTCACACCGCCTTTTATGGCTTCTTCAATATTTCCGCTTCCTACTTGACTGCAAGAACAAACTAATTTACCAATTACGGGTTTAGTATTTGAACTTCCTCTTAATAAAGTATTTCTTTTGTCAGATAATTCGATTTTGCTTTCAATCATGGTTTTGAATTCAGCAAACTCATTTTTATCGCCCATCAAAATAGCGCCCACTAACAAGTCGTTTTTGACGATACATTTTTTATAGTATCTTTTTCCTAAATCAGCAAAGACAATTTCTTCATAAGAATCGTCATTGTCAGGAATTTCTATTTCACCAATACTACATAAATTGATATCTTCGAGTTTCAGGATATTCATTAAAACGGAACCTTTATAAAAACTGCTGATATCACCGGCCATAAAATTAGCTAATATATCAGCCTGTTCTTCAGCAGCTGAAGTAATTCCGAATAATTGGTTGTTAAATTCAGCTATTTCTCCAATGGCGAATACATTTGGATTTGATGATTGTAAATACTGATTTACTTTTACGCCACGACCACAGGATATTCCTGATTCTTTGGCTAATTCTATATTTGGAATAGTACCAATGGTATAAACGATAGCATTTGCAGTTATAATTCGGCCACTTTTAAGGGCAATTTCTATTTCGTTTGGATTATCTGTTTCAAATACTGTACTGACTTCATTATCAAAATAAATTTGAATGTCACGAAGTTGTACTTCTTCAGCAAGTAATTTACTTGAAATACGGTCTAATTGACGTTCCATTAATCTGGAGGCCCTTTGAATTATCGTGATTTTTACTTTTTTATGTTTTAAAGCTGCGGCTAATTCTAATCCTAATAAACCACCTCCTACAATAACTACATGTTGCTCTTCGGGAGCTAAATTAGTATTGTCTAAATATTTTTTTAATCTGTCCGCATCATCTTTCTTTCTAATGGTGAATCGCCCAGGTAAATGCAATTGTGCATTTTCAGGAACAAAAGGTCTGCTTCCTGTAGCTAATATTAAAGAATCAAAAGAATGGGTGATACCATCACTGTCGAGAATTATATTTTCTTTAGTATTAATGTTATCAATTGAAACACCTGATTTCATGGTAATATTTAACTTACTTAAAGCTTCATCTTTTATTTTTAAAAGCTGTTCCCAAGAAAGTTCTGCAGTTACGTATTCCGGTAATAAAACCCTGTTGTAAAATGGATTTGTTTCATTTGAAAAAACAATAATTTCATCAGTAGTATTGATTTCTCTATAATTTTGAATAAATCGGAAAGCAGCTGCTCCAGCACCTACAACAGCAATTTTTTCGAAAGGTTTTACATATTTGGCTACGGAAACAGTTGTGAACTTAAAATCAGGTTCTTTAGATACAGGATCTATAAGTGTGTTGGTTAAATTATTGGTTCGATTCAAATCATTTTCCAATTGTTTTCCCCAGTGCATTGGCAAGAAAACAACCCCTTCTCTAATGGTATCAGCGACTTTTGCTTTTACACGAACGGTACCGTTTTTACTGGTTACTACAACAATATCTCCATTATTTATGGAAGCTTTGTAGGCATCAATAGGATTTATTTCAAGCACGGGACTTGGTATATGCGTCATTAATCGAGACACTTTTCCGGTTTTTGTCATCGTATGCCATTGGTCTCTTATGCGACCTGTGGTAAGAATATATGGGAAAGTATCATTAGGTTGTTCTGAAGTGTTTTCAATAGCTGTTGGGATATTAAAAATCGCTTTTTGCGAAGGCGTATAGAATTTTTTATCGCTAAATAAACGAGGCGTTCCGGGATGTCCATAATCAGGAACAGGCCATTGGAAAGTGCCTTCATTTTTTAGACGATTATAATTTAAAAAGGAAATATCTATGTTAGTGTTTTTTGTCATTAGACAATGTTCCTTATAAATATCTTCGGTGCTGTTGAAATTGAACCCGGTGAAATTCATTTTTTTAGCAAAACGAGTCAGGATTTCCACATCCGATAGCGCTTCTCCAGGTGCATTGATGCCTTTCGGTAAATAAGAAATTCGTCTTTCAGAATTGGTCATGGTTCCTTCTTTTTCTAACCAACCCGCTGCCGGCAATAATAAATCGGCAAACTTTGACGTATCAGAATTGTGTGAAATATCTTGAACCACTACAAATTTAGCATTGGCTAAGGCTTTTTCCACTCTGCGAGAATCAGGTAAACTCACTAGCGGATTGGTACAAATTACCCAAATCGCTTTCATTTTTCCAGATTCTAAAGCTTCAAACATTTCTGTAGCTGTTAACCCCGGTTTTTCGGATATGTCTTCAACTCCCCAAAAATCAGCTACTTCTTTACGATGTACAGGATTGTTTAATTCTTTATGTACAGCAAGTAAATTAGCCATTCCACCCACTTCACGACCGCCCATAGCATTTGGCTGTCCAGTCAATGAAAAAGGTCCAGAACCTGGTTTTCCTATATGTCCTGTTAATAATGAAAGATTCAGTAAAGCGGTGTTTTTGTCAACGCCAATAGCACTTTGATTGAGTCCCATTGCCCATAGCGAAATAAATCCTTTGGCTTTACCAATGATTTCTGCAGCTAATTTGATATCGTTCAAGGGAACGCCGCAAAGTTTAGATGCTTTTTCTAAGGAACTAGACAGTACTAAATCTTTATATAATTTGAAATTTTCAGTATGGTTTTTAATGAAATCATTGTCGGCATATCCTTTTTCGATTAACCTTTTGGCTAAAGCATGATATAAAATAATGTCAGTACCTGGAATGATTTGTAAATGTAAATCAGCAGCAATTGCTGAATCCGTTCTTCGAGGATCGATTACAATGATTTTTGTTTTTGGATTTTTTTCTTTGTGTTGTTCTATTCGTCTAAAAAGAATAGGGTGACACCAAGCAGGATTAGCTCCTGTTATCAAAAATGTATCTGCCAGTTCTATATCATCGTAGGCTATTGGTACGGAATCCTCTCCAAATGTTTTTTTGTAACCTGCTACCGCTGAACTCATACACAAACGAGAGTTGGTATCGATATTATTAGTTTTCAGGTATCCTTTTACCAGTTTGTTTACCAAATAATATTCTTCAGTAAGACATTGCCCAGATATGTAAAACCCAACACTGTCAGGACCATGTTTTTTTATTATAGATGAAAAGACAGCCGCCGCACGATCCAAAGCGTTATCCCAGCTTACTCTTTCCATAGGATGTGATTTACTCCATCGCATCTCTGGATAAAGAATCCTGTCTGAGGTGTCATTGACTACATAATGAAGGTTCATTCCTTTAGAACAAAGCATGCCTCTGTTCACAGGATGGTCTTTATCTCCAGTAACGGTGACTCCATTTTTAGAATCATTGGTTACTATAATTCCGCATCCTACTCCACAATAGGAACACGTGGTTTTGATTTCTGAATTTTGCATTATTGAATTTCTTTATTAATAATGAAAGCTTAGTATATTGATTTGTTTCTATCTTATGAAAGTGTAAAAATAAGTATTTTTACGTATTAATACGTATTAAATGGATTTTATTTTATATTTTTGGATAAAATAAATATTTAGTACCAAATCATTTTGTGAACGATTTTATATTTTAGCTATTATATTGCCATAATTCAAAATAATAAATAATAATAAAAAATGGCGATACCATATTGCTTCGTCCGTTGGGTACTTAAAAAAAATATTAGCTACACATGAAAGAAGAATTAGCCACTTGTAATACTTGTATAAATGAAAATTGTTTTATCAAGAAACACATTCATTTAGAGCAAATGAAAAATTACATTGATAGAAAACGTAGTTTTACTTGTAAAAAAGCACAGCAATTTATCATTGAAGGCGCACCAATTCAAGGTTTATACTTTATTTACAAAGGAAAGGTAAAGACGGTTAAAACAGGTATTAATGGAAGGGAACAAATTGTACGATTGACTAAAGAAGGGGATACAGTTGGTTTTAGAGGTTTTGGTACCAGTAAGCGCTATCTTATTGGGGCTTATGCGCTAGAAGATACTATGTTATGTAATTTTAGTAATGAAGATATGTTAGAGATACTTCATAATGTTCCTGAATTTACCTTTGATTTGATGTTGTTTTATGCGGAAGAACTGAATAAAAGCGAGAATAATATTCGCAAAATTGCACAAATGAATGTTAGAGAAAGAGTAATTGATACCTTATTATATATACATAGAAAATTTGGTCAGATGAATGGTGTAATAGAGCTTGATTTGTCCAGAAAAGAGATTGCTGATTTTGCCGGAACCACTGATGAGCAAGTGATACGTGTGATTTCAAGTTTAAAAAAAGAATTGCTCATTAAAACTGTCGGTAAGAAAATAGGATTGATTAATACTGACAAATTAAAATCAGAAATTAAAGAACATAAATAATTACAAGAATAAATTACTCCCTTTTATTCTTATTTCTTCCCAATAGGTAGTCTCCTTTTGGAGAAAAAAAAATCTCCACCCTTTTTTCAAATCGCTTTTTATGTTTTTAAGAGCCGATTGATTTGATTTTTACAAGATAAACTTCCCGTTTACGTATTTTTTACTACGTGTTTGATTTTGCTCAAGCCTTACTATTGTTGGTTTAATTTCAATTATCTGTCAAAAGACAGGAGTTAAACCATCTTAATTACGTCTTTTTCAGTATTAAAAAACTGTTTTAGTCTGTTTTTTATATAGTTTCTAAGTATTAGTACTTACGTAAATTTGCTTCATACTAATTAAAACATATGATTATGCAAAAGTTTAAAACATTACTAGGTACTCAAGGCTTGAAAATGGGGAAAATTTCAAGAGTAAATCTTTCAAAATCTATTTTCTTGGGAATTGCCTTAACTGTATTAAGTCAAAACGAAGTAAAAGCACAATTAACTGCGACAGGACAAATTAGAGAAAGAACCGAACTTAGAGCCGGACAAGGAACTTTGCAAAAAGATGCAGACAAAGCTGGTTTATTCAATTCGCAGAGAGCGCGATTAAATATAGGTTTTACAGGGTACCGATTTAAAGTATTTATGGCATTACAAGATGTGCGTGTTTGGGGACAAGATGCTTCTTCTATAAATAGAACAACTACAGAAGCAAATAACGGTATCTTATTACATGAAGCTTGGGGAGAGATTATGTTAAATGACACGATAAGCACAATTCAAAATTTATCTTTAAAAGTAGGGCGTCAAGAAATCTCTTATGATGACCAAAAAGTATTAGGAGGTTTAGATTGGTTACAACAAGGTAGAAGACATGATGCAATTGTTTTCAAATTTGCAAACAAAGGATGGATTGCTGATGTTGGAGCTGCATTTAATCAAAACAAAGAGCTTAATACAGGTACAATTTATAATGGTGTCCCTACTGCTTATGGTGCAGGTACAAACGGAATTGGTACGATGTACAAATCATTTCAGTACGCTTATATAGGAAAGAAACTTTCCTTTGGTGATGTTTCGTTTTTATTCTTTAAAGATGATTTTAATAAATACACTAATGTAACTTCAGGTATTCCAGCTGTAACTACCAAAGTATATGGAGAAGGAGTGTGGAGTCGTAATACAACAGGGTTTTACTTCAATACAAATGTTACCAGAAAATTCAATCTTACAGGAAGCTTGTACCATCAAGGGGGTAAGGACAAAGATGGCAGATCTATAAGTGCTAATCTTGCTTCTATAACTTCGACATTACAAGTAGGAAGAAAATTATTTGTAGGTCCTGGAATTGATTATTTATCAGGAACTGACGGTACAAAAGCAGTTACTGCAACTTCAAAAAGCAATCTTTTTGATCCATTGTACGGAACACCACACAAATTCTGGGGAAGTATGGATTATTTCTATGCAGCGAATGGTTTTGGAAAACAAGGATTGCTAAACTATTTCTTTAAAATGAAATACAATGCAAAAGACAACCTTACATTTTTTGCTGATGTCCACGGTTTTGCTGCAGCAAACAAGTTGTCTAATGGAGCTGGAGGAGAATTAGATTCTTATTTAGGTACTGAGGTTGACTTAATGGTGAGATACAATTTAACCAAAATGATCAATATTGAAGCTGGATATTCTTTCATGAAAGCAACTAATTCAATGGCATCTGCAGCGGTTAAAAATGTTACAACACCGGATCTTAGCCCACAATTTGCTTATGTGATGCTAAATATTAAACCAAACTTTTTAGCTAAAAAATAAATTAAAGTATTCAATTTTAAAAACTAATAAAATGAAAAATTCAAATAAACAAATAACTAGGGGGTTCAAAAGTATTTTGTTGACCTTGTTAGTAGTATTGAGTTCGGCTTTTACAACAATAAGCGCTCAAAATGATCCTGTAAGATTAGGTTTCATTCCACTTACGGATTGCTCGCCAATTGTTATGGCAAAAGAGCTGGGGCTCTTTAAAAAATACGGTGTTGAGGTTGTTGTAACTAAAGAGTCTTCATGGGCGAATGTTCGTGACAAAATCTTAACTGGTGAATTAGACGGAGCACATTGTTTGTATTCTATGCCGTTCTCAGTGTACACAGGGGTTGGTGGTAAAGCTGGATCTGAAATGAAAATTGCTATGATGCTTAATGTTAATGGTCAGGCCATTACACTTTCTAATGATTTTTGTGGAAAAGTAGGTTTTAAACAAATGAATAAAGTAACTCCAGTAGTTGCTGCTAAATTAAAAGCCGAAAAAGAAGTGACATTTGCTATGACTTTTCCTGGAGGAACACACGATTTGTGGTTGCGTAACTGGATGTCTATCGCTGGTTTGAATCAAAAAGCAGTAAAAATTATTACGATACCTCCTCCACAAATGGT
>JBJOQF010000242.1:0-3272 GCA_046050185.1 Bacteroidota bacterium | reverse complement strand
ATTTGCAAAACCATTGCAGTGTCTACAATATCTTGACTTGTTGCTCCCAAATGAATAAATTTGGCCGCTTCAGTATCTTTGTTTTTAACAATTTGCGTCAATTGTTTCACCAATGGAATCGCAGCATTTCCTCCAAGTGCTATGTCAATTTTAAGCTTTTCAACATCTATTTCAGAAGCTATACCACTCGCTTTTATTGTTTTGGCAATTGCCTTAGGAAACAATCCTTTATTCGATTGGGCTTCCGCCAAAGCCACTTCCACACGCAGCATTTGTGCAATAGTTTCCGAATCCGAAAACAAGGCATTCAGTTCTGCCGAATAAAATAATTGGGTATATAAGCTCATAAGTATGTATTTAGAAAGTATTAAAAACGAATATTAAATAGCAAAAAAAACGGTCTCCTTTTCCCCTTGCATATAAATATCTAACTCGTAAACTCCATTATTTTTCTGGGCAATAATGGTTTTTCTTCTTTCAGATACAATCGAATTTAAAACCAAATCTTGCTCATTCAATGCTTCTTCGTCCGAAAAATAGATGCGAGTATACGAGTGGATTAATTGTCCACGCATAAATATAATAAGGGTAACGTAAGGTGCTTGTCCATCAACTGATTTTGGTTTTATGGTTTCAAAAACAAAATGATTTTCAGCATCCGTACCAGTCCCAAATCTACCAAAAAATTGATTCACTCCATCATTTTGCCAAAGTTCTATCATCGCATCAGGAATAGTATTATTTTCACCATCAAAAACTTTCCCTTTTATTGTTATTAAATCCGAAGTTTTATCAGGATTTAAAATGCGGTTCCCTACTAAACTTTTGAAATCATAGGAATATTGCTCTGGTGCAAGTCCGTAAGCAAAATAAGGCCCAATGGTTTGAGATGGTGTTTGCAGCATTTTTGTATTCATCATTTTTATGGATTTTCTTATCTATTTTCAAATGGAGTTGCCTGATGTCCTCTTAAAACAATATCAAAACGGTATCCAAGCGCAAAGTTGGGTTCAGTGATTTCTAAATCAAATTTTGAAATTAAAAGTTCTCTACCTTTTTCTTTTACAGCTTGGTAAATGGGGTCATATTGCAATAGTGGATCGCCTGGAAAATACATTTGTGTGATTAATCGGCTGGAAATTTCATTCCCGAATAATGAAAAATGAATGTGATTGGGACGCCAAGCATTAGGGTGATTCCCCCACGGATAGGCTCCCGGTTTTATGGTGTAAAACTTATAATTCCCTTCTGAGTCTGTCATACATCGCCCTGTCCCTAAAAAATTTGGGTCCAAAGGGGCATCATGTTGATCTACTTTATGCACATACCGACCCGCAGCATTGGCTTGCCAAATTTCAATGAGTGTATGTGGCAATGGCTGCCCTTTTTCATTCATCACTTTACCGTGAACAACAATACGTTCACCTATAGGTTCCCCATTTTTAATTGAATTTTTGGTCAAATCATGATCTAAAATCCCCAAATTAAAATCTTCAAAAAGGGGTCCTGTCTTTTCTGCCAACGATTTTTTTAAAACAATCAACGGTTTACTCGGCGCACGCAAAATAGTGGAGGCATATTCCGGATACAAAAACGATGGTTGCACTTCTATATCAAAGGAGCTTTCAATAAAATCACTCATACAATAGTATTTCTAGTTATAAAATCTATGAAACAAAAGTATTCTAAGCGGTTGTTACAATTTTGGACTTTCTATGTATATTCTTGTACAAAAGAAACATTTTGTATTTTTAATTCAAAAAAAAATGATACTATTGTAATCTTAAATAACCCATGAAAAAAAATCTTCTTAATTACAAAGGACTCTATGGTGACAATAATCAACGTGATTTTGGTGATTTTGTGCACCATGAATTATTGGCAACCAGAAGCAAATTATACAACTGGGAAATCAACGAACATTTGCACACGGATTTGTTTCAAATTTTTATAATTTCATCAGGGGAAGGAGTATTAATTCAGGACAATAAAAGGATAAATTTGAAAGCGCCATGCACTCTTATAATCCCCACAAATACCTTTCATGGATTTGAATTTCAATCAGATGTGAGTGGCGAAGTATTCACTATTTCAGAACAATTTATTGAAAGTATTTTTAAAAACACCCCACTTATTTTATTGGAATTAAATAAAGTGAAACAGTACAGTTTTAATTTGGAAAACCATGATTTAAATGATTTTATTTACCTTAAAAATAAGATAATAAAAACAATTTCCGAAAGTAATCCTTATAAACAAATCAGCCTTCAATCACTATTTCAATTATTTTTTATAGGACTTTATAATTCACACAGCACATTTGAAGATCAAAAAGAGTCCTCTAACAATAGAACATTAGGTTATTTTCACGCTTTTCAAAAACTGATTAAAAAAACATTACCTGAATCTAAACTCATAAAAGAGTACGCTGGTGAATTGCGAATTACTCCTGTACATTTGAACCGTATTTGCCAGACTTTAGTACAAAAAACAGCTTTACAGGTTGTACATGAATACTGCATTACAGAAGCAAAAAAATACCTGCTGTACTCCTCCTATTCCATCTCTGAAATTTCGTATTTGTTACACTTTAAAGATCCCGCTTATTTCTCTCGATTGTTCAAAAAACAAACAGGTCTTTCGCCTATTATTTTTAGAAGTAACAACAGCCAAAAAGAATCATAATTAGTCTATTGACTATCAACATTTATTAAAATTGAATACTATACCTCTTTAAATTTAAAATAAAACGTCAAAAATGATTGATTTTGATTGTTTCTAGCGTTTAAATGATTCTCTTTTTGTATTAATTTTTAAGATTTTTGTAAAAATTACTTTGATTAATTATTGATTGTATAAAAAATAAAGCATTTAAATTAACTAATAGACTTATTTTAACTCCATTACTAGAAATATGATTTTAGAAATAGCAACTTTTGACATAAAAGAGCAATCTCAAACCGCTTTTATAGATGCCTTTCAGGAAGCCAAATTAGTGGTCTCAAAATCCAAAGGATTTATTGGATTGGAATTTCAACATTGCATAGAAATACCTACCAAATTTGTTGTACTTATACAATGGGAAACATTAGAGGACCACACTATTGGCTTTAGGGAATCTCCTTTATTCACCCAATGGAGAGCTATTTTATCTCCTCATTTCCAGAATCCTCCTATTGCAGAACACTTTGAAATTATTGACAGCTTATAATTAGTTTAAATACTAATAAAAATAATTGTTGTCCGATAAAAAAGAAGCCAAATTAATAACT
>JBJOQF010000241.1:0-9757 GCA_046050185.1 Bacteroidota bacterium | reverse complement strand
CGAAGTACTTGCCAAAGAAACACTTTACGGAATCGCAAGACAATACGGAATAACAGTAAAAGAATTAAATGAAGCCAATCCTACATTAGAAACTTCAGGATTAAAAATAGGTCAAAAAATTGCAATTCCCGGTAATGCAACTTCAACTGAGATCTCGGTCATTCCTGAAATAAAAAAGTCTTCACAAAAAACAGAAGTAGCAGTTGAACCTCAAGTTGCTGAAAAAGAAATTGTTATTGCAGAACAAACTACAATAGAAGTTTTACCTAAAGAAACAAAATATTCCATTACAAAAAAATACGGAATTACAATCAAGGAATTTGATAAAGCCAATCCAACATTAGGAGTAAAATCACTTAGAGCGGGACAAAAAATTAATATTCCGGCAAACGCATTACTAAAAACTGAAATCGGAGTTGTACCTCAAGAAAATAAAATACAATCCATACAAGAGCCAGCTGTTATTCCTCAACCAATAAATGATTTGCCAAAATCAGAATTAGTAGTTGTTTCCCAATCATCCGAAACTTCAAGTATCTTAAATGGAAATATTGTTAGGGAAGTGTTACCAAAAGAAACCAAATACGGTATAGCAAAACAATATGGAATTACGGTTCAAGAATTAGAAAAGCAAAATCCTGAAATTAAAAATAAGCTACGTGTTGGATATAAATTAAACATTCAGTCAGCTAATGAAACTAATGAAAGTGTTGCCGTTTTAAATACTGAAAATACTACACCTGAACTTATAAATGCTGAAAGCGATAACGAGAAATATAATAACGTTGAAAATAATAATTGGGAGTTCAAAAGTTTTGTAAAACCAGTTTCAAATCCTAATTTTTTAGATGAATTGATAGAAACAGCTTCGTCTAAGATTGGTACTAGATATCAATCAGGAGGAACTTCAAAATCAGGTTATGATTGTTCTGGTTTAATGTATACTACATTTGGAGCTTTCGATATCAAATTACCAAGAACCTCTTTTGAACAATCTCGTTTAGGAGTTGTAGTCAATCCGGAAGATGCCCAAAAAGGAGATTTAATTTTCTTTAAAACAAATGGTAGAAGTCGTATAAATCATGTTGGAATGGTTGTAGAAGTTTGCGATGGTGATATAAAATTTATTCATGCTTCAGTAGGTGGAGGAGTTGTAATCTCATCTGTTAAAGAGAAATATTATGAAAAAAAATTAACTCAAATTAATCGTGTTTTACAATAATTTTGGATAGTAGAACTTTATAAAACTAAAAACTCCTCAGGCAACTGAGGAGTTTTTAGTTTTATAATGAATAGTGCTGATTATAAACTTTATAGCGCTAAATTTTTCTGTTATTTACTACTGTTTCACACTATTTACTTCGATCCAATATCCATCGGGATCCTGAAAATAAATCTGTTTGATGCCATCAGCACGAACATTGATTTTATGAAGTATTCCAGGCCAGTCAGAATAAATGATTTTTTGATTTTCTAATACTTTTACCAGTCCATCAAAGTTGATGGCTTTAAAAGCAAGATGAACGGCTTTATTTACTGTAACCGGTTCCTTAATAGTGGATACTAAATGCAACTCTTTTCCATCTCCTAAAGAAATCCAACGAATACCTTCTTTTCTCGTAAGATTAGTAATTTCTTGAAGTTTCAAAACGTTTGTGTAAAAATCAACCGAACGATCCAGGTCTTTTACGGAAAGCGCTGTATGATCCATGGTTAAAGAAAATGAGTTGTTGTCCTGTGACCAAATGGATCCAGTAAATACAAGTGTAAGAAGTAAAAAGAGTGTTTTTTTCATTAGTTATTTATTTTTTTGTAAGGAAAAGGTATTGCTGAATCAGTTAGCAGTAAGGATATGATTGATGATTTTAATACAATCATCGGTATTACTACTATTAGTGTTTATTGCCACGTTATTATTATTGTAAGGTGCGTAAGTGTTTTGATTAGAGCGTGAAAACAAACCAACGGTAGGGGTTTGTGAAGCACTTGCCAAGTGCATAATGCCACTATCAGCACCAATAAAAAGTACAGTATTTGCAATTACCGACCCAATTTCACGAATGTCTTTACTGTAAAAGGTAGGCGCTTTAAATCCAATTTGTGAAATATTTTCAACAGGTAAAACTTCAATAATATTATAATTTGGGTATTCCTTTTTTAATCGTTCATAAAATTCTTCCCACCAAGATTTCGAATAACATTTGTCATCAGTGGCATAAGTAAAAATAGAAATTGTCTTTATGTCGTTATTCACTATTTCTTTCACTATTTTTTGACCTTCAGCAATTTCTGAAGCATTTAGCTTAATGTCTAATGAGGGAACTGGATTCTCGTTTTTTTCGAATCCTAATTTGGTTAAAAAACTTCTAAATTCATATACCGGATATTTTGCAATGTGTTTGTAATCCTTATATTTCAGTTGAATGGTTTCGTCAACCTCACCAAAAAATTTATATTTTGCATTAGCAAATTGAGCAGACAATCTTCCTGACGAAGAACCTTTATCTACATTTATGACAATATCATAGTGCTGTTTTTTGATTTTTATCCAAACTTGGAAATAATCTATTAAATTTTTAAAGGGTTTTTTAGGAAGCTCAATAATGTGATTGATGTTTTCATAGTTTTGAAAAACAATTGGTGCTAAACCTCCTTTTACAAATAAATCAATTTTACACTCTGGAAAAGTTGTTATAAC
Organism: Bacteroidota bacterium; assembly: GCA_046050185.1. Taxonomy (GTDB): domain Bacteria; phylum Bacteroidota; class Bacteroidia; order Flavobacteriales; family Flavobacteriaceae; genus Flavobacterium. The sequence goes on along the minus strand of JBJOQF010000241.1, from coordinate 7,059 downwards.
TTCTTGGACTAGCGGCGTAATCAATAAAAGGTTTCCTAACCTATGATTTGGCCTAGAAATTAAAACTCTTTTAATTTCAATTTTTTGAGTCAAATCAATGTTTTGATTCTTTTGTGAACGGCCAATGTTTTTAGTCAGACTGTGCGTTAAAATCCTTCTGTAAACATTTACTTTTTTTAAGATACTCATGCTTTTGAAATATTATATGGTATTGAATTCTTCTTTAGTTAAAATTAAAAAGGTTGTAAATATTCATGCAACTAAACATAAATAATAAAACATAATCCAAAAATGGATTCTGTAATTGACAAATGTACAATATAGATGGAAATCATTTGGCTAATACTATAAAATAAAAAAGAGATCTAGAATTAGAATTGATACGCTGTGTGAAGTTTTATTTTTATAGAATGGAAGTATGGTTCTATTGATTTTGTGTCAGATCTGATTTGTTTCAGTTGACTGCTATTGCTTTACAATATAGAATTAATGTAAATTAGCCTTTTATATCATAAAAAAAATCGCTATTTATAAGCTGTCAGGATATATTTTTACAATCTTTGGACTCAAAAAAACAATAGTATTATGAGTAAGACAAAACTAATAATTAATAGAAACGGATCTATAAAAATTGAGGGTGATTTCGAAATAATGGACTACGAAGGTAAAGTCTATGGACTAGAGGGAAGAACCGCACTGGGTCTTTGTCGTTGTGGATTATCTTCTAATAAACCTTTTTGTGATGGTTCACACCGTAACAATTTTGAACATGAAGCAGAAGCATTTGACTTGCCACCGATGAAAACCAAGTAGAGAGTATGTTTTCTGCTTTCTATGTAAAATATGCTAAAATAGTGTAGGTTACTTTACCTTTTGGTTTCATGATTCTAGTTTAAAGTATCATATAAAAAAGCTAAGTCTTTATTGATGTAGCTTTTTTATGTTTTTATGGTGCCTCTTTATTTTTGGGAATATAAAAAATCCCTATGTTATTGAACATTGTGAAGCAAACAAAATGTATATTTTGCTGACCGAGAGAGTAAGTTGTCCAGAGTGAGGGATGAAAGCGGCATCCTTTATTTTTTTTCTTTAAAAAAATAAAGATACAGCGTACAGCCCGACCCGAAGTTTTTTTACGGAGGGGCACTCACAAAACTTTAAAATTATTGTTCATCTTTTCCTGGATTTCTGAAATTTCCCAAAAAAGTATATCTTTAGCCAACTAAAACGCCAAAACTAAAAAAAATGGAAGACCAAAAATCAGAAGATTTTAAAAGAGAATTAGGATTACTCGACGGAACCATGCTTGTGGTGGGTTCTATGATAGGTTCCGGGATATTTATTGTAAGTTCGGATATGGTACGTCAAGTGGGATCTGCTGGTTGGCTTATTGCGATATGGGTGCTTACTGCTTTGCTTACCATTGTTGCAGCGGTTAGTTATGGCGAGTTGAGTGCGATGTTTCCCAAAGCTGGAGGACAATATGTGTATATCAAAGAAGCTTACGGAAAATTGATAGGATTTTTATATGGTTGGAGTTTCTTTGCCGTGATACAAACGGGTACAATTGCAGCAGTGGGTGTGGCTTTTTCAAAATTTGCCGCTTATATTTATGCTCCTTTGAGCGATGAAAATATTCTTTTTGAAATGGGTGATTTCAAGCTCAATGCGGCACAAATTGTTTCTATCATAACTATTATTTTACTTACATATATCAATAGTCGTGGGGTGAAAAACAGTAAAATTTTACAAACTGTTTTGACGGTTATCAAAATTTCATCATTACTGGGATTAATTATTTTTGGCTTTATTCTGGGTGCCAAAGCTGAGGTTTGGAATGCAAATTGGGCTAATGCTTGGGATTCAAAAATGTTTGATGTATCTAATGGTTCTTGGCTTCCAATTAGTGGTACGGCGTTGTTGTCTGGATTTGTGGCTGCTTTTGTAGGGTCTCAATTTTCAAGTGTGGCCTGGGAGGGTGTTACTTTTATCGCTGAAGAAATTAAAAATCCAAAACGAAATGTAGGTTTAAGCCTTTTTCTTGGAACTTTAATAGTTGGGTTCATTTATACGATGGCTAACGTGATGTATATTGCTGTTCTTCCTTTACAAGATATTGCAACGGCAAAATCTGACAGGGTTGCTGTTGTGGCATCTCAAGTAATTTTTGGTGGGATGGGTACTTTAATCATTGCAGTGATGATTATGATTTCGACTTTTGCCTGTAATAATGGATTGATTATGGCGGGGGCAAGGGTTTATTATACGATGGCAAAAGACGGCGTTTTCTTCAAAAAAGCGGCAAATCTTAATAGTGCAAGCGTTCCGGAATGGGCATTATGGGTTCAGTGTATTTGGGCTTCGGCCTTGTGTTTAACTGGGAAATATGGAGCCTTATTAGACTTTGTAGTTATTATTGTTTTGATATTTTATATACTTACGATTTACGGAATTTTTATCCTGCGTAAAAAAATGCCCGATGCTGAGAGACCTTACAAAGCTTTTGGTTATCCATTTCTGCCCATGTTTTTTATTGTAATTTCTACGATAATTTCGATTACATTATTGATTACAAAAACAAGTACTTGTGGTTGGGGTGTTTTTATAATGTTGATTGGAATACCGGTATATTATTTGACTAAACTGAAGGAATAGCTTGTGCAGACTAGGTTGTAGATCACAGTTTCTTGATTGTATCTGAGGCTGAATACAGGAATCTGATATCTTGTTTACAGCGAATAGTTTGACCCGAAGTTTTTACGGAGTGTCACGCCCAAAATATTTTAATTTATACTATAAAAACAAAAAACCCGCCTTGTGACAAGACGGGTTTTTCTAGTGTAGTAAGCACTTGTTTAATGTTAGTTAACTGCGTTTTCTAACACTAACTCTTTGTGAAAAGGGAGATTCCAAGCTTCGGCAACTCCTTTGTAAAGGATTTTTCCGTTAGCAATGTTCAATCCTTTTTTCAATTCTTCATTTTCGGCACATGCTTTTTTCCATCCTTTGTTTGCTAATTGCAACGCATAAGGTAAAGTAGCATTAGTAAGCGCTAATGTTGAAGTATAAGGTACTGCGCCGGGCATATTAGCCACGCAGTAATGTACGATATCGTCTATGATAAAAGTTGGGTTTTCGTGTGTTGTAGGCGTACACGTTTCGATACAACCTCCTTGATCAACTGCTACGTCAACTACTACCGTTCCCGGACTCATTAATTTCAACATATCACGGGTGATTAAATGCGGTGCTTTGGCTCCTGGAATTAATACTGCTCCAATAACTAAATCAGCAGTTGCAATTGCTTCTCGGATATTGTAATGATTGGAGATAATTGTAGTTACATTAGCAGGCATCACATCAGATAAATAACGCAAACGAGCTAAGCTTACATCCATAATGGTTACTTGAGCGCCAAAACCAGCAGCCATTTTTGCAGCTTGAGTTCCTACGATTCCACCGCCTAAAACTAATACTTTAGCAGGAGGAACTCCCGGAACCCCTCCTAAAAGGATTCCTTTTCCTTTCAACGGTTTCTCTAAATATTTAGCGCCTTCTTGAATTGACATACGACCCGCGACTTCTGACATTGGTACTAATAAAGGCAAGCTACGATCTGCTTTTTCAACAGTTTCATACGCTAAACATACTGCGCCACGCTCAATCATTGCATGCGTCAATGGTTCAGATGAAGCGAAGTGGAAATAGGTAAATAATAATTGGTCTTTTTTGATTAATGGATATTCAGAAGCGATTGGCTCTTTTACTTTAATTATCATTTCAGCAATGCTGTAAACGTCTTCAATTGTTGGCAATAACTCCGCTCCAGCTTCAGTATATGCTTTGTCGCTAAAACCACTATTTTCACCAGCACTTGCTTGTACATAAACGATATGCCCGTGTTTTTTGAATTCAGCAACACCAGCAGGTGTAAGTGCAATACGATTTTCGTTATTTTTGATTTCTTTAGGAATCCCGATTATCATAGTGATGTGTTTAAATGTTTAAGTATAATTGCATTACAAACATACTGTTTAAAGAAAATATTATTGCTATATACTATTAAGTTAAGAAAATATTTATTTTATTTATTAATTTAGCATAAAATATTCCTAATAATGTTGTTTTTTATATTTCTAAAAAGAAAAAAAAACTACTTTTTAAAGTTAAATAAGAATCTATAATCCTTTTTTAAACTATGATACTGGACGAAACTGACAAAAAAATCTTACGACTTCTTCAGGAAGACGCGCATTTGACCTTGAAAGATATTGCCAATCAAATTAACCTTTCGCTGACACCGGTTCATGACAGGGTAAAACGGTTGGAAAAAGAAGGTATTATTGAGAAGTATGTTTCTATTTTGAATAAAAAGAAACTGGGTAAAAATCTGACTGTTTATTGCCAAGTGACACTCGTAAAACAGAATTATGATATCTCAGAAGGATTTAATCAGGCAATTCTAAATATGCTAGAAGTGGTTGAATGTAATTTTGTTTCTGGAAATTTTGATTATATGTTGAAAATCGTATTGCCAGATATGGAAAGCTATCATTATTTCCATCAGAAGAAATTATCTGTTTTACCCGAAGTTTCTTTGATTAACAGCTTTTTTATTATTTCGGAAGTAAAGAGTACGACTGTTTTGCCAATTTAACTCAGTAAAAGAAGCCATTAATTTAAAATGGCAACCTGATTTAAAACATATATGTTTTATTGATTTGAATAAAAAAAGCCGTCTCGTTATGAACTGTCCCAAAATAGTGTCTAACTTTTTTGGACAGTTCAGTTTTACAAGACGGCTTTCTTTTTTGAGATTAAAAATATTAGATAATAATTCGGATAGTTTCTCCGTTTTTATTCATCATTTCAATTCGGATACTTTGGTTTTCGTCTTTTTTGTTTAAAAGTTTAGATACCGTTTCAATATCAGTCGCTTTTATATTATCAATACTCAAAATAATATTTCCTTTGAGTTCTTCTTCATATTGTTTTAGATTGTCATTAGTTATGGATCTAATCTTAACACCATATCCCAAATTGAATTTCTTTTTATCAGATGTATCTAAGTTTTCCAATTCCAATCCTTTGAATTCAGTAGTAAAAAATTCATTCTTACTCAAAACTACGGGAATAATTCTATTTTTTCCATCTCTGATAATTGTTACCTGAACTTTGTCATTAGGTCTTTTGGTGTTGATATATCCAGAAAGATCGGCATAAGTAGCTACATTTTGGTCGTCTAATTTTATGATAATATCTCCTTTTGTAAGTCCTGATTTTTCAGCACCAGAATTTTTGGTTACCTTATTGATATAAAATCCTTGTGTTTGGGAAATTTTTAATTCTTTGGAAGCGATATCATTTAATTCGCCTCCTTCTACCCCAAGAATTCCTCTTTGTACATTTCCGAATTCCATAAGGTCTTCGATTATTTTTCGGGCGATATTTGATGGAACCGCAAAAGAATATCCAACATAAGAACCGGTCATAGATGAAATCATCGTGTTGATTCCAATTAATTCTCCACGGGTATTTACTAATGCACCACCACTATTTCCTGGATTTACTGCTGCGTCAGTTTGTATGAAAGACTGAATACCGCTAGTACCCAAATCTCTTGCTTTTGCCGAAACAATCCCTGCAGTCACCGTAGAAGTTAGGTTATACGGATTTCCTACTGCCAAAACCCACTCGCCAATTTTCACCGAATCAGAATTGGCAAAAACAGTATACGGTAACTTTTCTTCAGCATCAATTTTCAATAGCGCAATGTCCATTTTAGAATCGGTTCCAATGAGTTTTGCTTTATACGATTTTTTGTTATTCAAAGTGATTTCAATTTCCGAAGCATCTTTTACGACATGATTATTAGTTACGATATAACCATCTTCAGAAATAATTACACCAGAACCCGTTCCCACTTGCTCTTGTTGCTGTTGTCCACCGTAGCCATAAAAATATTCAAGCATTGGATTAATGACAGTTTTGCGAGAAACATTTTTTACGTGAACTACTGTATGAATTGTTTTGTCGGCAGCTTCGGTAAAATCAACATTTTCAGCGGATAATCCCACGCGTTTCCCATACGAATCAGAGGCAACGGTTGTAATTGAGTTTTTGTTATTCGAAAAATAGCCATCATTGTCAAATAATAATTTGTAAGCCCCTAATGTTACGGCTCCACTCAGTAATGAGACTAAAAAAAGTGTTGAAAATCGTTTCATATTAGAATTCATTTTTAAATTATTTAAGGTAAAAATAGCGTTAAATTATTTTTTTTTAAAACAGTTTAACGCTCTTTAACAATGATTAACATTTCATTAATAGTTCGTACTTTTGTATCTCTCAATTCAAAAAAAATGCAAATAGAATTTTATAAATACCAAGGAACAGGAAATGATTTTGTAATGATTGACAACCGTCAGGGAATTTTCCCAAAAGATAATATTCAACTTATAGCCCACTTATGTGACAGGCGTTTTGGGATAGGCGGTGACGGACTTATTCTATTAGAAAATGATCCTGAAACTGATTTCAAAATGGTCTATTACAACTCAGATGGGAATCAAAGTTCCATGTGTGGGAACGGTGGAAGATGTTTAGTGGCTTTCGCCAAAAAGCTAAACGTTATTGATGACAATACTACTTTTATAGCTACAGATGGTTTACATCATGCCTCAGTTGCTGACAATGGAATAGTTTCATTGCAAATGATAGATGTCGAAGAAGTGAAAATTACTCCGGAATATGTTTTTATGAATACGGGTTCGCCTCATCATATACAATTGGTAGATGATTTAGAGCACTATAATGTTAAAGAAAACGGAGCGAGCATTCGTTATGGTGAATTGTATGGAAAACAAGGAAGCAATATCAATTTTGTAAAAAAAATAGATGAAACCACCTTTTCATTAAGAACATACGAAAGAGGTGTGGAAGATGAAACATTAGCTTGCGGAACCGGAGCAACTGCAGTTGCCATAGCGATGAACGCATTAGGAGAAACGAAAGCGAACTCAATTGATTTGAATGTTGAAGGAGGTAAATTAGTTGTTT
>JBJOQF010000240.1:0-4691 GCA_046050185.1 Bacteroidota bacterium | reverse complement strand
CTGTCCCGATACCCACTTGAGCGGATACGTTTTTGAAGGTTAACAAAGTTAATATCCAAAACGAGAAAAAAGTAATTTTTTTCATAAGCGAAGAGTTATAAATTTATGTAGACAAATAAGTTAGTTTTAAAATCGCGAGATTTTTTTCAAAAATTTAAATCAGAATCATATAAAATATAGATTATCGGCACATTTTATAGCTAAAGTACGTTTTTTTTATTTTCAATGAAACAAATCATGAAAATAATTATGTGCTTTAATATATAAATTAATATTTATTGATATAAAAAATGCTTGTGTATTTAAAAGATTTGTTTTTCCTTATCTATAAGATCATCATAAAAGTAGATTAAGTAAATACCCGCTGGGTATAAATATTAAAAACTTCAATGCTAATGTTTCTTCTGCATTTAAACGGGCCAAAAAATGTAATAAGAATCGTTTTAATAGAATTTTCTTGTTCCTTATACGATTTCTCTCTAAAAATCACTTGCACGACAAAAAAATATCTTCAAAAATTAATTAATTCGAAGGTATTTGGAATAATAAATAACAACCATTTTTAAGATTTTGGTCTATTATAAAGTGGAATTTTAAAATCAAGGTTATTTAGTCGTCTTTTTTATTTAAAATTGTAAGAAATTATGTATTCAAAATAATAAATAGTGCATTTCATCGATTTTTTATACTTTTTATCGTCATTTATGCTAATTACAATCCTTTTTTTTTTGTAACTTTAGATAAAATTAAAGGGTAGGTTTTATTTCTGAAAATCGGAATTATAAAAGGGCTTTAATTTTTTTATTATTCCGAAATGGCTTTGTTTTCTATCATTAAAGATGTTACCGCATTTAATGTAAATTATTTATTAAAAAAAATTACAAATTAATTTAATACATAAGCTTATGAACTCAAAATTACTAAAAAAAACGCTTTTGATTGTTTCAGGAGTTTTATTTCAGAGCAATGTAAATTCGCAAATGTTTGTAAGTGCTAACACGAATGTTTTTGTAAACAATACAGTTGTATACATTAAACAAGAATTAGAATTAAATGCAGCCAGTAGTAATTTTTACTTGAGAAAAGATGCTCAGCTATTACAAGGAACTACTTCAACAGGTGCTAATAAAGGAATGGGAAACTTATCTGTTTTTCAAGAAGGGACTACAAATAATTTCCAATACAATTACTGGTGTTCACCTGTAGGAGGAAATAGTGCTACTGCAGGAAATTCTCCCTTTGGAATAACGCAACTTAAAGATGTTGTTGATTTAACAAATAGTAATAATCCAACAATTTTATCAACAAATAATTATAACGGTACAGCTAGCCCTTTAGCAATTGCTCCTTTTTGGATAAATAAATTGTCTATTTCAGGTGGTTATTCAAATTGGGTTCGAGTGGGTTCAGCTTCTAGCATAAATGCAGGTGAAGGTTTTACGATGAAAGGAACTTCAGGAACTAATTTAACTACAGTAAATGGTGTTCAAAATAATCCAATAAGTCAACAAAGATATGATTTTAGAGGGAAACCAAATGATGGAACAATTTCTATTCCTGTTGCATCTGGCCAATATACATTAACCGGGAATCCATATCCATCAGCAATAGATTTATCAGCTTTTTTAACTGATGAGACAAATTGTACAGGGATTGCTTATTTTTGGGAGCAAGATAAAACAGTAAATTCGCACTATATAGGAGATTATAAAGGAGGATACGGAGCATTTTCTCCTGCTGGAAGTTCAGGTATTTATGTTCCTGCAACATTCTATTCTTACGATGGTTCAGGTAATCAGGGATCAGCTACAGGTACAGGTGGGACTTACGAAAGACGTTTTAGTCCTATTGGGCAAGGCTTTATGCTTGAAGGAGCTGCTAACGGTACGGTACAAATGAAAAATAGTTATCGAGTATTTGTTAAAGAAGGTGTTGATAATTCTTCACAGTTTCAAAAAAATGGGGGTCAAAATAAAACTAAAAATTCGTCTTACTATTTGTCAGCTATTCAATCAGTATCTGGTCTTGATTATACTAAAGTGAGTAATTTGCCTACACCTCAAATTAGATTTAATACATTGATGAATAATAGAGGAGTTCGTCAATTAGCGCTGGCATTTATTCCTGAAGCAACAGACGGTGTCGATCATGCTATGGATGCTATGTTATCAAGTAATAATTCTCCTGCAGATATTTACTTTGTATTAGAGGATAAAGAATATGTGATAGATGCTGTAAACTTTGATATTGACAAAAAAATCCCTGTAGGATTTAGAAATAAAGACCAAGCCAATTATAAAATTACAGTAAAAGAAATTTTGAATTTTACAGAAGCTGAGAATGTTTACTTACACGATAAAGTAGCGGATAAATATTTTGATATTAAAAATAGTTTTTACGAAATGACTCTTCCGGCAGGTGTCAACAAAACACAATTTGAAATTACTTTTAAAACTAATGTTTCTTTAGGGGTTAAAGATATAGAAAGTCAAAGTTTTGTGGTTTATCAAAATAATTCTAATAAAAACTTAATAATCAATAATCCATTATTAATCGATCTTGCTACTTGCAGTTTGTATGATGTAGCTGGAAAATTAATCTTTAGCAAACAAGATTTAGGAGTAAATTCATCTTATAATTTTTCTACTTCGGGTCTTGGAGATGGAGTTTATATCGTTAAGTTATCTACGAAAGACAATATTGAAGTTGGTAAAAAAATAATCATTAAAAACTAAAATTCATTAGATATGAAAACAATAAATGCAATCTGTAAAGGTTGCATTTTTATTATATATAAATTTTACCTTTGTAAAAAACAACTTAGTTTGAATCAACAGTTAACAGTATCATTTCCAAACTCCATTTCAGTAGACATTAAACGGGAAGATTTAATTCATCCTTTTGTTTCAGGAAATAAGTTTAGAAAGCTTAAATATAATTTGCTTCAGGCGAAAGTAGAAAATCAGGAAACACTGCTTACTTTTGGTGGCGCATTTTCGAATCACATTGCAGCAGTAGCTTTTGCAGGAAAAGAAAAAGGATTTAAAACTATTGGAATTATTCGAGGTGATGAATTGGGAAGTAAAATTTCAGAAAATCCAACGTTATTATTTGCACAAAATTGCGGAATGCAATTGGAATTTATATCGAGAGAGCAATATCGCTTAAAAAGTGAGATTTCATTTTTGGAAAAATTAAAAACAAAATTCGGTAATTTTTATCTCATTCCAGAAGGAGGAACCAATGAGTTAGCTGTCAAGGGTTGTCAGGAAATTCTAACCGAAGAAGATGCTGTATTTGATTACATTTGTTGTTCAATAGGAACGGGCGGTACTGTTTCGGGAATTATAAACAGTGTTTTACCCCATCAAAAAGTTTTAGGATTTCCTGCTTTAAAAGGTGATTTTTTAAAAGATGAAATTCGTAATTTTGTACAAAATGAAAATTGGGATTTAATTACAGATTATCATTTTGGAGGTTACGGAAAAATAGATTCAGCATTAATTGGGTTCATTAATCAGTTTTATGAAGAAAATCAAATTCCTTTAGATCCTATTTATACAGGAAAAATGGTTTTTGGCGTTATAGATTTGATAAATAAGAACTATTTTCCAGCTCAATCAAAAATTTTATTAATTCATACCGGTGGAATTCAGGGAATTCAAGGAATGAATATGAAATTAAGAAACAAACAATTACCAACAATCAATATCAATGTTTAAAAAAATTCTGCTGACTCTCATAATAATAACTTTGGTAGGTTGTAAAACCACAAAATCGGTTATTATAACTACAAAAAAAGTTTCTGTAAAATCAAAATCGGAAATAGTTAATTCGGTAAAAAAAACAAATTCCATAAAACAAAATTCCACAAAATCCTCACTGTCAAAACCTGTAAAACAAGGACAAAGTACTAATGAAACAGAAGTGATTATTTCTACTTCAAAAACGATGGTTACTAATGAAGTGATAAAGGCTTATATTTCTCAATTTAAAGGAATTGCAATTGAAAATATGAAGAGTTTTGGTATTCCGGCAAGTATTATTTTGGCTCAGGGAATTTTAGAATCTGGTGCTGGAGTAGGGGATTTGGCAATAAGTGCCAATAATCATTTTGGTATAAAATGTCATGAAGGCTGGACAGGAGAAAGTGTGAGGCATGATGATGATTCTGATCAGGAATGCTTCAGAAAATATAATAATCCATCTGAATCGTTTAAAGATCATGCTATATTCTTGACTGGTAGAAGCAGGTATTCTAAATTATTTGAATTACCAAAAGGAGATTATAAGGCTTGGGCCAAAGGATTAAGAACGGCAGGTTATGCAACGGATCCCAAATATCCAGATAAATTGATATCCTATATAGAACGCTATAATTTACATCAATATGACAATCAGATTTTAGACCTGGATTATGTGTCGAATGAAAAACAATTAGCAGAAGAATTATCAACTGAAAATAGAAATTCAAAAGTGGAAGATATAGCTTTATATGAAGTTCAAAAAGGAGATACTTTTTATTCTATTTCAAAAAAATTCAACTTAATGGTAGATGAATTAAAACGGATAAATAATCTTTCGAATAATATACTTTCCATTGGGCAAAAACTTATAGTGAAATAATCCGTTGGGTGTAATTATTAAAAACGTCAATTCGAGTGTTTTTTGTGCAGTAGAACGGAACGAAA
>JBJOQF010000239.1:0-5424 GCA_046050185.1 Bacteroidota bacterium | reverse complement strand
GCTATTATCTTTTAAAATCCAAAAACGATATTACTTTAGCTGATATTCATCGATTATTTGATGGTGCAATTGCATTACTTCCATGTGCATCATTAAACTTTTACGAACCTTGCTCCGATTGCATCAGTGAGTCTGAATGCTTATTACGACACGGATTAATGACTATTCGAGATGAGACTCTAAAGGCTATGCAAGGCATTACAATTTCCTCATTAGTAAAAAAATAAAAAAATATTTTATTAACTCTACTATTTTTATAGAATTAATAATATATTTGCCCCAAATTATAACGCTAAAAGTTAAACAAATGAAAAATCACTCTGAAAACCATAATTTATTTATTGAGAATCAAAAAAATTTAAATCAAATTACTATTAAATTTTATGATGTTATTATGATGTGCAAGTGTTAGAAAAAAAATTTAATTTAAACTCTACTATTTACATATAATTTATATAATAATTGAATCATGAAAATTAATCTCCTTAAAAAAGGTTTGCCAAACCTAGATTTAAATACAACCATTTTTTTTAATTTAAAAAATATGTGCAGTTTCTATTTTATGTGCCCTCGGGCATAAAAACACTTTAGGGGAATTTTAGTTTTAAAAACATAGTCCTTCAAAAAATAAATAGATAAACACATAGAAAAAAATTAAAAAAAAATACAAAATGAAAACAAAAAAAATACTGTTACTCATAATCGCTTTTTTTACTATTGGAGTAGCCACAGCACAATCATCTGATGATGTACTTAATTTATTAATCCAAAAAGGGCTAGTTAAACAAAATGATGCCGACTCGATACGTGCTGATTACGCTTTCAAACAACAAGAAGTAAAAGAAAAACAAAAATTATTTAATGTCCTCTCCAGTCGGAACATAAATATTGGTGGCTATACACAAGTGCGCTATCAGTCCTTACAAGAACCGGGGAAAGCTGATGGCTTTGATATAAGAAGAGCAAGATTAGACATAAAAGGTAATTTTTCTCCGGAATGGGAATACCGATTGCAAACAGATTTTGCTATCAATACAAAAATAATTGATGTGTATTTTGTCTACAAACCTTTTGATTATTTAAAAATAACCGGTGGACAATTTCTAATTCCAAATTCATTAGAAAGTACTACTTCAGATAGTTCACTAGAGACAATAGATCGTGCACAAATAAGTGGTTTAACAGGGCGAAATAAAGATGCATTAGGAGATCAAAATGGTCGTGATATAGGACTGCAAGCTAGTGGTAGCTTATTCAAAACAGCCTCAAACCGTTTTCTTTTAGATTATTATTTGGCTTATTTTGATGGTCAAGGAATTAATATCGCTGCAGATAAAAACGAATCTAAAGATATTGCTGCCAGAATTGTGGCACATCCTTATGAGTTTTTAGATTTTGGTATCTCCTATTCTAATGGACACGACTCATGGACAACACCCGCTAAAAACCAAGATCAAATTCGCATTGGCGCAGATGTATCGGTAAATTATAATGACTTCTCATTAAGAGCTGAATATTTACAAGCACAACAAGGTACTTATATTGTAAACGGAGTAAATAGAGATCTTCTTAAGGACGGTTGGTATGCACAAGTGGGCTATTTTGTTCTACCAAAAAAACTCCAATTTGTAGCTAAATACGATACATTCGACCCAACAAAAAAAAATCCAAAGAATGACATTACTTCATTCTATACCCTTGGTGCTAATTTATATCCAAATAGTTTTGTGAAATTTCAAATCAACTACAAGCACAAAAGTGAACAAGGATTTTCAATCAATAAAGATGAGGTTATAGCACAATTGCAATTAAAATTTTAATTTTTAAAAATTCTAAAAAGAAACAAAATGAAAACATATAAAATATCATTCGTAGCCGTAATAATTTTATTATTGGCAAATACAACTACCACAAAAGTAACTGCACAAGATTTAAAAGGAAATATAAGCATTTCTGGGGCTTTTGCCTTGTATCCAATTACTGTAAAATGGGCGGAAGAATTCAAGAAAACCAACCCAAATGTCAAAATTGATATCCAGGCGGGAGGGGCTGGAAAAGGAATAACCGATGTACTTTCTAAAGTAACCGATATCGGATTGGTTTCTCGAGACCTGAATGCAGCAGAGTATAAAAAAGGAGCTTTTGCAGTGGCTGTAACTAAAGATGCTGTAATCCCAACGATAAGTGCTTCTAGTCCATACAAAAAAGTGTTGTATGAAAAAGGAGTCAAAAAGGATGCTTTTAATCACATCTTTATTACTGGTAAATACAAAACTTGGAATACTTTAGGTTTCAAAAGTGAAGCTCCAATTCATGTATATACTCGTTCGGATGCATCAGGAGCAGCAGAAACTTGGGCAAAATATTTCAATAAAAAACAAGAAGATTTACAAGGAGTAGCTGTATTTGGTGATCCAGGATTGGCGCAAGCTGTAAAAAGAGACCCGTCAGGATTAGGTTTTAATAATATTGTGTATGTCTATGACACCAAAACAAATAAACCAACTAACGGAGTAGTTCCCGTTCCAATTGATTTGAATAACAATGGAAAATTAGATTCAGATGAAAATTTTTATAACGATATCGATCAGTTGATTGCAGCTATTATTGCCGGAAAATATCCATCCCCACCTGCAAGAGATTTGTATTTTGTAACTGTGGGAAAACCAAAAAATCCAATCGTAAAAGAATTTATAAAATACATTCTTACTGATGGACAGAAATTTGTTCAGGAAGCAGGCTATATCAAGTTTTCCAAAGAGAAAATTAATAAAGAGTTAGAAAAAGTAAAATAATATTCTTTAAAATACCAAATATCCACTCTAATATAACTCCTTAAAACCACGAGCGGCTTAAAACGCAGTTTGTTAGGGTGGTTTTACTATAATTAAAATGAAAAATATAAGATTACTAAAAGATCGTTTCCTAAGTAAAGCTTTTTTAATACTCACCATACTTTCCATATCTACAGTAGTTTTAATGGGTCTTGGCTTGTTTTACAAATCATTACCTATTTTGCATAGCAGCTCATTATGGAATCTATTATCTTCCTCTGAATGGAAACCTTTTAAGGAAGCTTTTGGGTTTTATCCATTTATAGTGGGTACATTTTGGGTAACAGGAATTGCTATAATTATAGCCTTACCGCTATCCATGCTTACTGCAATCTATCTTTCGGAATATGCAAACATTTGGGTTCGGAAATTGGTTTTACCATTGATTGAATTACTATCAGGAATTCCACCGGTTCTTTTTGGAGTTTGGGGCGTATTAGTAATCGTTCCTTTAATCCAGGATAAAATTGCACCCCATTTTATTGAATTTACAACGGGATATTCCATTTTAGCAGGAGGAATTGTGTTATCTATTATGATTTTTCCATTGATTATAAGTATTTTAATAGAGGTGTTTGACAACGTTCCACAGGAATTAAGAGATGCGTCTTTGGCACTAGGAGCAACACAATGGCAAACCACAAAAAAAGTACTTCTTAGAAAATCAATTGATGGAATTGTAGCTGCGGTAGTGCTGGCAATTTCGAGAGCTTTTGGTGAAACTATAGCCGTTCTGATGGTTTGCGGAAATTTAGCACAAGTCCCTAAAAGTGTATTCGATTCAGGCTATCCTTTACCTGCTCTTATTGCTAATAATTACGGAGAAATGATGTCTATTCCCATGTATGACTCGGCGCTGATGTTTGCCGCTTTACTCTTGTTTATCATTATCTTTTTGTTTAATGCTGTTTCGAGAATTATTTTATTTAGAATTGAAAAAAGAACCAATTAAGATCTATTAAATATGAAAAAAATAGAAGAAAATATATTCAAATTTTTGATGATAAGCAGTACAATCATCATCAGTAGTACCTTATTCATGATACTGTACACCATTTTTTCAAGAGGTGTTGGATCGTTGAGTTGGGATATGATTTCAAAAATACCTGAGGGAGGATTTTATATTGGCAAAGGGGGTGGAATTCTGAATGCTATAATTGGATCTGTCTATATTACTTTGGGTTCAACCTTATTGGGGCTTTTAGTGAGTATTCCAATTGTTATTTATATCAACGTATATGCAAAAAAAAATTCATTATTAGCGAATATCACCCGATTGAGTTATGACATTTTGTTTGGAATTCCCTCAATTGTTTATGGGGCTTTTGGTTTCTCCATAATGGTTTATATGGGATTGAAAACTTCCCTTTTGGTCGGAATAATAACTGTAACGCTAATGATTATCCCCATATTGGTAAGAGCCATAGATGAAGTGGTAAGAGTTGTTCCGGAAGACATGAGCAACTCAGTATATTCACTTGGTGGCACACGTTATGAAACTGCAAAAATGGTATTACGACAATCAATTCCTGGAATTATAACTGCGATATTATTATCATTTGGCAGAGCAATTGGCGATGCGGCCTGTGTACTTTTCACTGCTGGCTTCACGGATAGCATTCCAACATCACTTGACCAACCAGCAGCAACATTACCTTTGTCTATATTTTTCCAATTAAGTAGTCCGATTCAAGAAGTACAAAACCGAGCGTATGCAGCAGCAGTTATTCTTACTATAATTGTTTTAATCATTAGTATAGCTGCAAAAATTGCAAGCAATAATCTTTCAAAAAATAAAATATGATCATTCAGTCACATATCAGTATTCAAAATTTAAACGTACACATTGGAGAAAACCACATCCTAAAAAACATCAATCTGGACATTCCGGATAAAAAAGTTACTTCATTAATAGGTCCTTCAGGTTGTGGAAAAACAACACTTCTTAAAACCATGAATCGCCTACTCGACCGACAAACCAATGTGCGTGTGGAAGGAAAAGTTTTAGTAGATGGCGAAAATATCTATGATCCAAAAGTTGAAGTAACGCACATTCGAAAAAAAATGGGATTACTCTCTCAAAGACCGTTTCCGTTACCCATGAACATTTATGACAATATTGCTTATGGACAACGAATTCATGGAAATAACAACAAAAAAGAATTAGACGAAATTGTAGAAAAATACCTTAGAGGTGTCAATCTTTGGGACGAAGTCAAAGACCGATTAAAATCTCCTGCCACTCGCTTATCCATTGGGCAACAACAACGGTTGTGTTTAGCTAGAGGACTTGCTATCGAACCCGAAATTATTTTGGGTGATGAGCCAACATCAGCATTAGATCCAATTTCTACACAGCACATCGAAGAATTATTTTTGCAACTAAAGGACAAATATACTATCGTTTTAGTCACTCACATTCTAAGACAAGCACGTAGGGTTTCTGACTATATTGGCTTTGTGTATATGGGAGAAATAATCGAATTTGGTCCTACTGAAGAGATATTATTAAATCCAAAAGAGAAACTAACCAAAGATTATGTAAAAGGTTTCTTGAGTTAGAAATAATAATATTTACAAAATATAATTC
>JBJOQF010000238.1:0-5302 GCA_046050185.1 Bacteroidota bacterium | reverse complement strand
TAATAACGAATTAGAAAGTAAAATTCTGATAAAACTTTCATCAGAAAGATTTCAAGGATATTGATTTGTATTTCGTGATTTTTGAGATTAACTTTGTTACATGAATTCAACAACTTTAGCCCTACAAATTCAAACCTTACCCGATAATCCCGGCGTGTATCAATATTATGATAAGGAAGGGAAAATTTTGTATGTGGGCAAAGCCAAAAATTTAAAAAAAAGGGTTTCTTCCTATTTTAATAAAATTCATGATACGGCCAAAACCAATGTGCTGGTTAAGAAAATTGTGACTATAAAACACATTGTGGTCCCTACTGAAACCGATGCGCTTTTATTGGAAAATAACTTGATAAAAACCTTGCAGCCCCGTTACAATGTGTTATTGCGGGACGATAAGAGTTATCCGTGGCTGTGTATCAAGAAAGAACCTTTTCCACGTATTTTTGCCACTCGAAGAATGGTTAAAGACGGCTCAGAATATTTTGGGCCTTATACCAGTTTTAAAACGGTGAATACTATTTTAGAGCTCATAAAAGAATTGTATCCGCTTAGAACCTGCAATTATGATTTGAGTAAAAGCAATATTGACAGCGGGAAATTCAAGGTGTGTCTAGAATATCACATTGGGAATTGTATGGGGCCTTGTGAAGGCTACGAAACTTTAGAAAATTATCAAAAGCAAGTTGATGCCGTTCGCGAAATTCTGAAAGGGAATTTCAAAGAAAGTATGAAAGATTTTAAACGGGTGATGACGAATCTGGCTGCCGAGATGCATTTTGAAGAAGCACAGAAAATTAAAGAAAAAATAGAAGTTCTTGAAAATTATCAATCGCGTTCTACGATTGTAAATCCAAAAATTACCAATATTGATGTGTTCTCAATCGTTTCTGATGAAAGTGCGGCCTATGTAAACTTCCTGCAAATTTCCCATGGTTCGATTATTCGTTCACATACGATGGAAATCAAAAAGAAACTGGACGAACCTGATGAGGAATTACTGGAATTGGCGATTATCGAATTGCGAGAGCGTTTTCAGTTATTGTCTAAGGAAGTGATTGTTCCGTTTCACGTTGACTTGGGCGAAAATATTAAAATTACTGTTCCGCAATTAGGGGATAAAAAGCAAATTCTGGATTTGTCTATTCGAAATGCTAAGTTTTACAGAATTGAACAACTCAAACAACTGCAAATTGTAGATCCGGATCGCCATACGAAAAGGATTATGGCGCAAATGCAAAAAGATTTGCGATTGCCTGTAGAACCAAGACACATCGAATGTTTTGACAACTCGAATATTCAAGGAACAAACCCGGTGGCTGCTTGTGTCGTTTTTAAAGACGGAAAACCCAGCAAAAAGGATTATCGCCATTTTAATATAAAAACGGTCGAAGGACCGGATGATTTTGCCTCGATGACCGAAGTGGTTTACAGAAGATACAAACGATTGCTGGATGAAAATGAACCTTTGCCTAATTTAATAATTATTGATGGCGGGAAAGGACAATTATCATCGGCATTGAAAAGTATTGATGAATTGGGCTTGAGAGGAAAAATAGCGGTAATTGGAATTGCCAAAAGACTGGAAGAGTTGTTTTATCCTGGAGATTCTATTCCGTTATATTTAGATAAAAAATCAGAAACATTGAAAGTAATCCAGCAATTGCGAAACGAAGCGCATCGTTTTGGGATTACACATCACAGAGATAAAAGGAGTAAAACAGCACTAAATTCGTCAATTGAAAGCATTCCTGGCATTGGAGAAAAAACGATGTTGACTTTGATTCAGCACTTTAAAAGTGTTAAAAGATTGAAGTTGGCGACAGAAAAAGAAATTTCTGACGTTATAGGTGTATCTAAAGCCAAAAAAATTACCGAATTTTACAAGGCGACAAATGAATAGTTAACAACGTCAAATTCTATTATATATCAAATAGCTGCTTATGAAGAAAATTACACTGTTATTCATTGTTTTTTGTGTGAGTTTAACTTTGTTTTCTCAAGAGCAGCACCGACCAAAAATAGGGTTGGTTTTAAGTGGCGGCGGAGCAAAAGGATTTGCGCATATTGGTGTTTTGAAAGTGCTTGAAGACGCAGGAATCAAGATTGATTACATTGGCGGTACCAGTATGGGAGCTGTTGTTGGCGGACTATATGCTTCAGGATATAATGCAAGTCAGATTGATTCTATTTTTCAATCAACAAATTTTGACGAACTATTAAACGACTTTATTCCCAGATCTTCCAAGAATTTTTACGAAAAACGAAATGACGAATTATACGCATTGGTTTTGCCATTTAATAAACTAAAAATAGGCATTCCCGAAGCATTGTCAAAAGGGATGTATAATTATAATTTATTGAGCAGAATTACTAGAAATGTTAGGCATATAAAGGATTTTAATGAACTTCCAATTCCTTTTTTATGTATTGGAACTAATATTGAAACTGGAGAACAGGTTTTGTTAAACAAAGGGAATTTGGCTCAGGCTATGATTGCCAGTTCTGCATTTCCATCTTTATTTTCACCTATAGAAATAGATGGAAAATTACTTGTAGATGGTGGCGTTGCAAATAATTATCCTATTGAAGAGGTGAGAAAACTTGGCGCAGACATTATTATAGGTGTTGATGTTCAGAATGACTTATTGGACAGAACCCAACTTAAAGATGCCACGAAAATTTTGGTGCAAATTACAAATCTTCAATCTATAGAAAGAATGAAGAGAAACATAAAAGATACGGATATTTATATAAAACCAGATATCAAAAACTATGGTGTCATATCATTTGATAAAGGAAAAGAAATTATTAGAAAAGGAGAAGAAGCAACCTTTTCTGTTTTTGAAAAATTAAAACTGTTAGTTGATGAATCAAAACCATATAAGAAACCGGAGCTAAAAATAATTACTGACACTTTACAGATTAAAGACATAAATTGTAATGAACTGGACAATTATACACATGATTATATTATTGGTAAATTAAGATTCAAACCAGGAGTCAAAACCACGTACAATGATTTGTTGAAGGGGATAAATAATATTAATGCCACTCAAAACTTCAGTGCCATATCTTATTCTTTAGATGCTAATAAAAATGATGACGATTTAAATCTCAATTTGAAAGAAAATCCCACAAAAACCTATTTAAAATTTGGATTGCATTATGATAATTTGTTTAAAAGCGCTGTTCTGGTTAATTTGACCCGTAAAAAAACACTTTTTAAAAATGATATAGCGTCATTTGATATTGTTTTAGGAGATAATATCAGGTACAATTTAGATTACTATGTAGAAAATGGATTTAATATGAGTTTTGGTTTTAAATCGCAGTTCAATCAGTTCAATAGAAATGTAGCCAAAGAAATAAGCAGTTTGGATTTAGGCGCTTTAGGTATAAATTCAATTAATGTTGATTTTACTGACTTGACAAATCAAGCTTATTTTCAATCTTTATTCGTGCAAAAATTTCTGGTAGGAGGTGGAGTAGAGCTTAAATTTTTAAAAATAAAATCAGAAACATTAGCAAATGTGGACCCAATAATTGACAAAAGTGATTATCTAAGTATTTTTGGGTATATGAAATTTGATTCTTTTGACAATAAATATTTTCCTAAAAAAGGGTGGTATTTCTCGGGGGATATTCAATCCTATTTATTTTCTTCAAATTATACGGGAGATTTCAAGCCTTTCTCCATTGCAAAAGGCGATTTTGGGATAGCAGCAACACTTTTTAAAAACGCAATAGTAAAATTTCAAGCAGATGCGGGATTTTCATTTGGTAATGAAAGCGTAGCTTTTTTTAATTTTATTTTGGGGGGTTATGGGTATAATCCCATAAACAATTTTAAGTATTTATACGGTTATGATTATTTAAGTGTGGCCGCTAATAGTTACATAAAATCAACTGGAACGATTGATTATGAGTTTTATAAAAAAAACCATTTCAACTTTTCGATAAACCTTGCCAATATAGGGGATAGAATTTTTGAATCAGTAGATTGGATTTCAATCCCAAAATATTCAGGATATGCGGTAGGATATGGATTGGAAACAGTAATTGGACCAGTAGAAATAAAACATTCCTGGTCGCCGGAAACAGGAAAAGGATATACTTGGTTTAGTATTGGTTTTTTGTTTTAAATATATTCATGTCAATAAAAATCCCGATATTTGTTATAATGAAAACTAAATGGCTGGGTTTATTAGAGTATCTTCAATTCCTCATCAAGAGAAATCCTGAGTGAGTACCTTTTTTTTGATTTATTATAGCACATTATAAAGTAATCTCAACTTTAAATTGTTACACTTTTAAACAAAAAAATCATGCCTTTATACCATAAATTGGGGAATTTCCCTCAAAAAAGACACACGCAATTCGAAAAACCAAATGGTGGCTTGTACTACGAACAACTTTTTGGGACCGAGGGTTTTCATGGCCATTCGTCATTGTTATATCATGTTCACAGACCAACGCAAATAAAGGAAATTCTTAATTCCTACTCTGTTGAGCCAAAAATTGCCATTGGAAAAAACATAAAATCGTTACTCTTAAAAGGGTTTGAGTTAAAACCCGAAGATGATTTTCTGGACAGCCGCAAACCCATGCTTGTCAATAAAGATTGCACCATTGGATTAGCAGCACCAAAACAATCCTTACATACCTATTTCTATAAAAATGCCGATGCCGATGAAATGATTTTCATCCACAAAGGCAAAGGAAAATTGCGCACTATGATGGGAAATATCCCTTTTAAATATGGAGATTATCTGATCATTCCCCGTGGAATAATTTATCAAATCGATTTTGATACTTCAGAAAACCGATTATTTTACGTCGAGTCATTTGCGCCATTTTATACTCCAAAACGCTATAAAAACGAATCAGGCCAGCATCTGGAACATTCTCCGTTTTGCGAACGCGATTTTATTTTGCCACACGAGTTAGAAACACATGATGAAAAAGGAGACTTCCTTATCAAAATCAAAAAAGAAGGCATGATGCATGAAATTGTATATGCCACACATCCTTTTGACGTAGCAGGTTGGGATGGCTACAATTTTCCTTATGGATTCAGTATTCATAATTTTGAACCTATAACGGGTCGCATACATCAACCGCCGCCAGTTCATCAAACTTTCGAAACGGCGACGTTTGTGGTTTGTTCTTTCGTTCCAAGATTGTACGATTACCACCCAAAAGCAATTCCGGCACCTTATAATCATAGCAACATTGACAGCGATGAGGTTTTATATTATGTAGATGGCGATTTCATGAGCCGCAATAATATTGAACAAGGTCA
>JBJOQF010000237.1:0-3309 GCA_046050185.1 Bacteroidota bacterium | reverse complement strand
TTTTTTTTTAATAATTCTATTTTTGCAGTCAAGAATTTATAAAATGAGATTACAACTTTATGAAGTAACTGTTAATATTAAATAAATGTGAATTTAAAATGTATTTTTGCTAATCAGACTTTAATGATGTCATGAAATCACAAGGGAAATGAATATTAAACAATACTTAGATTCTACTTATTTGAAAAAAGCATCAGAAGCGGGTCTTAGTGAAGCTGAAAACAGTATTGTTGCCATTAAATTTATTAAGGAAGCTATTGATGAGCATTTTAAACTTATTATGATTCGGCCAAACATGGTTTCTATTGCCAAAGAAATTATTGTTAATGCTAATTCAAATTTACAAATAGGAACAGTAATTGATTTTCCTGAAGGGAAATCCAGTGTAGATAAAAAAATTTCAGAAGCGATTCAAGCGATTGAAGATGGAGCCGATGATTTGGATTTTGTTTGTAATTATGAAGCATTCAAAAAAGGAGATATTGATTTGGTCAAAGATGAAGTCCTAAAATGCACGCTATTGGGCCTTGAAAACAATAAGGTTGTAAAATGGATTATTGAAGTTGCAGCACTCGATGATAAACAGATTATACAATTGTCCGCTTTGATTAAAAATATTATTATTTCAAATTTTAAAGAAGAATTGTACCAATCGGTTTTTGTAAAGTCATCAACAGGATTTTATAAAACTCAAAATAATATGCCAAATGGCGCTACAATTCCAGCTATTATTATGATGTTGGAAAATGCTTCGCCACTTCCGGTAAAAGCAGCTGGTGGAGTAAGGACTTATGATGAAGCTATCGAGATGATTCGATTGGGTGTAAAACGAATTGGAACCTCGGGAGCAAAGGCAATTGCTGATGGGCAAAATTCACAAATTGATTACTAAATTCACAAAGAAAACCAATATGAAAAAAGGTTTATCAACGTTACTTTTATCATTTTATTCATTTTTTATTTATTCGCAAGATAATAGTGTGACTCAAACGGCTATTTCAGCTGAACGGTTTCCTGTTTTTTTGAATTGTGAAAACTTGCAATCTAAGGAATTAGAAAAATGTTTTTATTATCAAGTTCAAAATTTTGTATTTCAAAATTTTGAAGTTCCTGAAAATTTGAAACAAAATAATTTCAAAGGTAGTGTAGAAGTCCTTTTTGAAGTAGATAGTAATGGTGTTTTCAAAGTAATTTATGTAAATGCTACAGATGAGGACTTGGTAAAAGAAACTAAACGAGTTTTTGGGGCATTTCCTAAAATTAAACCATCAACTTATAATGGGAAACAAACGTATTCAAAATATATAATCACAATTGCTATTCCATTAAAAAGCCCGGAACAGTTAGCTTCAGAAGCTCTTGCTCGTGCAGAAATTTTGCCAAAAGAGACTAAACAACTTACAGAATTAGATAATATTGTTTATAAAAAATTCAATAGTCCACAGTTTGAAAGTCATTTGAATATTCCTTTTTCTCATAGTTATTATTCTCAGTTTGATGCTTCTTTAAATCAAGTTGGAAGTAATAATCATACAGCATCAAAACCATATACTTATGTCGAGGTTTCAAAATATTATGATCTTAAAGGGGTTAATGATAAACTCAAGAAAAAAGTTTCTGGCTGGTGGGACAGAAAATTATGGAATGAGAGTATGGTTGAAATTCAAGGAGAGGACTATTGGTTTACTTTAAATCCTATATTGGATTTACAGGTTGGTAAAGCATCTCAAACCAAAGCGAATTATACTTATATAAACACACGAGGTATTAATTTTCGTGGTGGATTAGGAAAGCAAATTAATTTCACTACTACAGTTTTTGAAAGTCAGGGACGTTTTGCTGATTATTACAATCGTTATGCGGAGTCGATAAAACCGGCAGGTGGAAATCCTGCAATTATTCCAGGTATGGGAATTGCCAAAAATTTCAAAACAGATGCGTATGATTTTCCTTTGGCGGAAGCCAATATAACTGTTGTACCCAGTAAACATTTCGATTTGCAATTGGGTTATGGGAGAAATTTTATAGGAGATGGCTACCGTTCTTTATTAGAAAGTGATGGTGCGAGTTCGTATCCGTATTTCAAAATTAATACTAATTTCTGGAAAATAAAGTACACCAATACCTATATGTGGCTTAAAGATGTTCGGCCAGAAGTTACGCTAGAAAAGACATATGCTACAAAATTTATGGCAAATCACTATTTGAGTTGGAATGTGTCGAATAAATTTAATCTTGGTTTATTTGAATCGGTAATTTGGACAAATACGAATGACAGGGGATTTGATGTGAATTTTGTAAATCCAATTATATTTTACCGTTCAGTTGAGTTCGCTTCTTCGGCCAGAAGCGGAAACGCGCTTTTAGGATTGACTTATAAGTATAAATGGAATAATCAAATAAATACATACGGACAATTTATCCTTGATGAGTTTTCTCTTGGAGATGTTAAAAAAGGGGATAATAGTTGGAAAAATAAATTTGGATATCAGTTAGGTGTTAAATATTATAATGCTTTTCAAGTAGATAATTTGATATTGCAATTAGAATACAATCATGTGCGTCCTTATGTATATTCTCATAGTAATCCTATTACTAATTATGGTCATAATAACCAAAGTGTAGGGCATCAATGGGGCGGAAATTTCAAAGAATTTTTATTGATTGCCCGTTACCATAAAGACAGGTATTTTGCTGATGCAAAAATAACTGTTGGCACCCGTGGATTAGATTTTGACACAACCGAAGATGGTCTTAACTATGGAGGAAATATCTATAAGGATTATGATGAAAACAGAGCTTTTGATAGTGGTGTGAAAGTAGGGCAAGGGAATAAAACGACTGTTTTTATTACGGATATACAGGCAGGATATTTGATAAATCCGGCAACCAATCTGAAATTTTTCGGAAGCTACATTTATAGAAGTTTTGATCCTACAAAAAACACTGCGACTACTTTTAATGAAAGTACCAATTGGTTTACTTTAGGAATACGTTCAGATGTTTTTAACTGGTATTTTGATTATTAGTTTTAGTTTTATTTTTAAAAGAACTTTTTTTATGAATT
Organism: Bacteroidota bacterium; assembly: GCA_046050185.1. Taxonomy (GTDB): domain Bacteria; phylum Bacteroidota; class Bacteroidia; order Flavobacteriales; family Flavobacteriaceae; genus Flavobacterium. The sequence goes on along the minus strand of JBJOQF010000237.1, from coordinate 242 downwards.
GTTTTTTGCCAAATCCCTTTTGATAAACTACTTTTGCAAAAGTTTTTACAAAGCAAATAAACATTAGCATTGAACGCAACACAAAACACCCTTTCATTAAAGTCTATCTATATTGATTTCCGTGAGATAACTAAAGCACGTCTCGCTGTTAGCGTTGTGTTTTCGTCTATTGCAGGATTTATGCTTGGGATTGCGGATATTCATTCTTTCAGTTGGATGGTATTGTTGAAACTGGCTATTGG
>JBJOQF010000236.1:0-2636 GCA_046050185.1 Bacteroidota bacterium | reverse complement strand
GCTTGATCAACACGTAAAGTTTCTAATTCAACGCCTAATTTAGCTAAGTGTAACATTGCTACTTTCTCATCAAGGTGTTTTGGTAACATATATACGTCATTGTTGTATGCCGCGCTGTTTTTCCACAATTCGATTTGAGCCAAAGTTTGGTTTGTAAATGAGTTGCTCATTACAAAACTTGGGTGGCCTGTTGCACAACCAAGGTTTACTAAACGACCTTCGGCAAGGATAAGAATATCTTTTCCAGCAATAGTATATTTGTCTACTTGTGGTTTGATTTCAATTTTTGATGCACCGTGGTTTGTATTCAACCAAGCCATGTCAATTTCGTTATCAAAATGTCCAATGTTACAAACGATAGTTTTGTCTTTCATTTGCTCGAAATGAGAACCTAAAACGATATCTTTATTTCCGGTTGTTGTGATGATAATATCAGCATTTCCAACAACTGTATCTAATTTTTTAACTTCAAAGCCATCCATTGCAGCTTGTAAAGCACAAATTGGGTCAATTTCGGTAACTGTTACAATAGAACCAGCACCTCTAAATGAAGCTGCAGTTCCTTTACCTACGTCACCGTAACCACAAACGATTACTCTTTTTCCAGCCAACATAATATCAGTAGCGCGACGAACCGCATCAACTGCAGATTCTTTACAACCGTATTTGTTATCAAATTTAGATTTAGTAACTGAGTCATTTACATTGATTGCAGGCATTGGCAATGTTCCCGCTTTTACTCTTTCGTACAATCTATGAACTCCTGTTGTAGTTTCTTCAGATAACCCTTTGATTCCAGAAACCAATTCTGGAAAACGGTCAATAACCATATTCGTCAAATCTCCACCATCATCAAGAATCATATTCAATGGTTTTCTATCTTCGCCAAAGAATAATGTTTGCTCAATACACCAGTCAAAATCAACTTCGTTTAAACCTTTCCAAGCATAAACCTGAATTCCAGCAGCAGCAATCGCAGCCGCAGCCTGATCTTGAGTAGAGAAAATGTTACAAGAACTCCAAGTAACTTCAGCACCAAGAGCGATTAAAGTTTCAATCAAAACAGCAGTTTGGATTGTCATGTGCAAACATCCTGCAATACGAGCACCAGCAAGTGGTTGTTCGTTTTTATACTCAGCACGAAGCGCCATTAAACCTGGCATTTCAGCTTCTGCTAGTTCAATTTCTTTTCTTCCCCAAGCCGCTAGAGAAATGTCTTTTACTTTGAAAGCCACAAAAGGCATAGTTGTAGTACTCATTTATAGTATATTTGTAATTACTTCGTCCGTTCGCCTTTCAGGCTCGGGTGAAAATTTTTTTGCAAATTTACGTAATAACTTTAGAATTTTACTGTTTTCTAAAAGATTTATGAATTGTTTAATTTGCTAATCTTTTGAACATTAACTAAATAATTTCTTTTAGCTGAACTTGTTTCAGTTTCTGGAGCTATTTCCCGTTATTCGCTATATCTTTTTACACGCAAAAAAGCGTGAAAAAAGGATGCCGCTGCTACCGGGGCTAAAAAATGAAACGATAACACAATGCCGCTTTACAAAATCATACATTTTAATTCTACGACCCATATTTTTGTTTGGAAAATCACCGAAACATTTGAGGAATTATTCGGGCAAGTGGTGTTAAATAACAGCAATCGAATCCGTCTTGATGGAATGAAATCCGAAATGCACCAACGTGCTTTCCTGAGTGTTCGCAAATTATTACAGGAAACGGGCCACACTGATTTGGATTTATATTACGATAAATTTGGAAAGCCGCATCTTCATGGAGAAAAACACATTTCCATAACACATTCTCATAATTTTTCGGCAATTATTATCAGTGACAAGACCGTAGGAATCGACATTGAATTACAAAGAGACAAAATCATTCGTATCGCCGATAAATTCTGTGATTCAGAATTTCAATTTTTGAATACGGATTGTGAAGAATTTATTCGAAAATTAACGGTTATTTGGGGAGCTAAAGAAGCTATTTTTAAAATCAGAAATGAAAAAGGAATCAGCTTCAAAGATCATATAAGCGTTGAGGTATTTAATATTAACGTTAAACAAACTGCCGCTAAACTTCATTTTAATAATCTGGTAAAGGATTTCAATATTTATTTTGAAGAAATTGAGGGATTTACTTTAGTTTACGCTTTCGAAAATTAAAAACAAACCGCAAATTTGCGAATTAGCGGTAAAAAGTATGACAAATATTTATAAAGACATTTTAAAAGCAAAAAGCGAGAATACAAAATTACTCGCCATTCTTCTTGATCCTGATAAAGTAGTTTTGGAGAATTTATCCGTTTTAATTTCAAAAATCAATCATTCGCCGGCAACACATATTTTCATTGGCGGAAGTCTGGTTACAAATAATATTCTAGATGAATTAATTGTACAAATTAAACAAAATTGTGATTTGCCAATCGTTCTTTTTCCAGGAAATCCATCCCAGATTTCAGATAAAGGCGATGCGATTTTATTTCTGTCGCTAATCTCAGGCCGCAATCCCGATTATTTAATAGAACATCAGGTAAATGCGGTTCCAATTTTGAAACAAACAGATTTAGAAGTAATCTCGACCGGTTATATTTTAATCGAAAGTGGTAATGAAACTGCTGTAGAAAGGGT
>JBJOQF010000235.1:0-5846 GCA_046050185.1 Bacteroidota bacterium | reverse complement strand
TCGGCACAAACAGTAACTATTCCTGTTGCTACTGAAAATCACATGTTATTATTACAAACTGACAATAGCAATAGGTTGAGAACGGTTTATTTTGGTAAGCCACTTGAAAATGCAAATGAACATTCAGCTGTTTCTACAGGATATAACTATGATGAGTTTAATTCGGGAATTTACAATTCTTCTTATACGCCTTCCGGGACTTGGAATCTTTCTGAACCTGCTATTCAGGTCAAACATGCAGACGGTAATCCTTCTTTGGAACTGAAATATGTGAGCCATAAAGTTGAAAAAATAGATGTTAATACATCCATTACAAGTGTTGTTCTGAAAGATCCAATTTATCCGTTTGAGGTTACCTTGTTCTATAAAGTTTGGGCCAAAGAAAATATAATTGAGCAATGGACAGAAATAAAGCATAAGGAGAAAAAACCTGTTTTGTTACAAAAATATGCTTCGGCTAATTTATATTTTGCAAGTAAAGATTTTTATCTAACGAGTTTTCAAGGTGAATATCTAAAAGAGATGCAACCAATTGAAACGAAGCTTTTACAAGGTATAAGAACTGTAGATTCTAAATTAGGAACAAGAGCGATGCTTTTACAAACACCTAATTTTATGGTTTCTTTTGGAAAGCCTGCTTCAGAAAATGAAGGAACTGTTATGATAGGTCAGTTAGCTTGGAGTAGTAACTTTAAACTTGATTTTGAAATCGACTCTCATAAAAATCTCCGGCTAATTGCAGGAATCAATCCATTTGCTTCGGAATATTCACTGGCTCCAAATGAAATTTTCAAAACTCCTTCTTTAATCTATGCTTTATCAAATCATGGTACAGGGGAGGCTAGTAGAAATTTACACGATTGGGCAAGAAAACACAGGCTTCTTGATGGTCAAGGAGAACGACTTACATTGTTGAATAATTGGGAAGCGACCTATTTTGATTTTGATGAAAATAAAATTTCAGGCTTGTTTAAAGACGCAAAAGATTTGGGTGTGGATCTATTTTTATTAGACGATGGTTGGTTTGGTAATAAATATCCAAGAAATAATGATGATGCAGGACTAGGTGATTGGCAAGAAAATAAAAAGAAACTACCAAGTGGCTTGGGTTATTTGGTAAAAGAAGCTAAAAAAGAAGGAGTGAAATTTGGTATTTGGATTGAGCCTGAAATGGTAAACCCAAAGAGTGAGTTGTACGAAAAACACCTTGATTGGGTTATAAAACAACCGGAAAGACCAGAAATTTATTATAGAAATCAACTGGTATTAGACTTGTCCAATCCGGAAGTGCAAGATTTTGTGTTCGGTATTGTGGATAATCTGTTTGTAAAAAATCCAGAATTGGCGTTTATAAAATGGGATTGTAATGCGGTTATTTATAATGCTTATTCTGCTTATCTTAACAAAAAAGGATTTCCACAAACTAATTTGTATGTAGATTATACTAAGGGATTGTATAAAGTACTTCAACGAATTCGTGCGAAATATCCAAAAGTTCCAATGATGTTGTGTTCTGGAGGTGGTGGTCGTGGTGATTATGAATTACTGAAATATTTCACAGAATTTTGGCCAACAGATGATACTGAACCTTTAGAAAGAATTTTTGTTCAATGGGATTACTCTTATTTTTTCCCTTCTATTTCAACTGACAACCATGTTACTGACTGGGGGAAACAACCATTGAAATTTAGAGTTGATGTGGCGAGTATGGGTAAACTAGGTTTTGATATTGTAGCAAGTAAATTAAATACGGATGATAAATTATTCTGCAAACAAGCCATAACAAATTACAACTCTTTTAAAGACATTGTATGGCATGGCGATATGTTTCGTTTAGTTAATCCTCATGAAAATGATATTGCAGCATTGATGTACGTGAATCCGGACAAAAGCAAAGCAATCGTTTTTAATTACTTAGTGAATAATAGATTTAATATAACTGCAACGGAGCGACCGGTCGTATTAAATGGATTAAATTCAAAGAAAAAATATACTGTAAAAGAAATTAATTTGTATCCAGGTGTTACTTCATCAATTGCTTCTGACAAAGTTTATACAGGGGATTTCTTAATGAAGGCAGGAATCAATCCTAATGTTACTTTGAAAAGAACGAGTGTAATACTTGAGATAAATGAAGTCCAATAAGTATTTAGGTTAAAATAAACACTGTTCTAAAAGTATAAGTTTTAAAATATGGGGTTTGACTTTTTAATTAAAGTTGACCCCCTTTTTTGTTGTTTCGCATTTTTTCTTTTGACTAAGGAAGAATCTTTTCTCTGTTTTTTAGATTTATTTTCTGAATCAGCTAAATTGTAATAGAACAAAACAGTACAAAATAATTATTACCCTGTCACTAATACACTTTTTAATCTGCTTAAGAGGATTGAAATAAGTAGATTTATTTTTGTTTATTATTGGAAATACTTGAAATCAATTAATACATCATTTATTTTTAAATTATTTTATAAGAATTAAGTATTTTAAAAAACGTAGTTTTTAATTAATTGCCACCATAAAATGTAAGTTGAAATGGTTTTAAAATCTAACGAATTTGCTAAATAAATACTAAAAAGACTCTTAAATTAAAGAATCTTCAGTGATTTCTACTAAAGAAGGTTTTTATTAACGAAATTTTAAATATTTTTTGGGGTGAATCAATTAAAATTTTGATAATATGTTTTTTTAAATAGTTTTTTTTATGTTTTATATAATTTTAGTATTAATATTTTGAAGTATCTATTTTTAGAATCGAAAACGTTTTCGACCTATCGAAAACGTTATAGTTCATATTTTCCTTAATATTATCATAAAATTAGTGTTATGTTTGCGACATAATATAAAACAAACCATTAAAACAAATTATTAACCAACTTATTTATTACGTATGAAAAATAGTCTAATTAAAGGCTTGATGGTGTTTCTAACGATGCTATGTACTAGTTTGACCTATTCGCAAGATGTGTCCGGTACAGTATCTGATGCTAGTGGTCCGCTTCCAGGGGCTTCTATTTTAGTTAAAGGAACAACAAATGGAGCGCAAACAGATCTCGATGGAAAATTTACTATCAAAAATGTTGGCTCAAACGCAGTTTTGGTTTTCAGTTACATTGGACTTAAAAGTCAAGAGGTGAATGTAGCAGGGAAAAGTTCAGTAAAAGTAATCTTAAAAGAAGATTCGGCTGAATTAAAAGAAGTAGTCGTTATCGGTTACGGTTCTGTTAAAAAGAAAGATGCAACCGGTGCTGTTGATCAATTAAGTTCAAAGAAATTTGACAATATTGCTGCAACTAATCCATCTGAAATTTTGAGAGGTAAAGTAGCAGGTGTTCAAATTACTTCTTCAAGTGGTGAGCCAGGTGCTTCAAATTCAATTAGAATTCGTGGAAATGGTACTTTACGTGGAGGTAATGGTCCGCTTATTGTTGTTGACGGTGTTCCTTTAGCAGGAGGTGATGTGTCTGCAGGAGGAGCTAATATGAATTTAGGTACTATGACTGCAAAAGATCCATTGAGTTTTATTAATCAAAATGATATCGAAAGTATGTCTGTTTTGAAAGATGCTTCTTCTACGGCTATTTATGGAGCTAGAGGAGCTAATGGGGTAATTATTATTACAACTAAGAAAGGAAAAAGTAAAGAGCCGGAATTGACTTATTCTACATCTTATACTACTTCTTCTTACGCTTCGAAATTTGATGTATTGTCTACTGATGAATTTATTGCTGCAACTTCAGATCAACCGGCTAATCATTTTGGAGGAGCTTTCGATTGGAAAAAAGAAGTATTGCAAACGGGAGGGTCTATAAATCATGATTTATCTTATGCTAGTGGAACAGACAAATCTAACACTAGAATTTCTTTGGGTATGGCTAACACAGATGGTATTGTTAGAAATACTGGGTTAGATAAATACACTGCAAGTTTGTATAACTCAAATGATTTCTTAGATGGTAGAGTGAAATTAGAAACTCGTATTTCTTATTCTAATATCAAAGACCGTAGAGGGTTGATTACTAATGATACAGGTTATATTGGAAATTTATTAAGTGCTGCATTGTATTGGAATCCAACGCGTTCGGTTTATGATGCTACAATGCCTGGAGGGTATACAAGAGTAAGTGGGGATTATATTAACCCTGTTCATTTGAATAATTCATTCTCTAACAATGGTGATTTGTCTAAATTCTTAGGTAGTTTGACAACTAACGTTAAATTAACTAATAGTTTGAAATATACAATGGTTGTAGGTTTTGAAACATCTAATTCAATTGTTAAACAACAAGCAACTCCAGATTTAAATATTCAAGATTTTGCTAGAGCAACTAATCCATCTGATTTAAAAGAGTATAGAGGTCAGGCAACTGTTGCTATGGATCAAAGAGTGAATAAGACTATTGAGCACAATTTAACATACACAAAAGATATTACTAAAGATATCAATTTGAATGCAATTGCTGGATATTCTTTCTATAACTATTCATCTAATGGTAACTACGTTTCTGCAAAAGGTTTTGCTCCAACGCAAACTAATTTGTTAGAAAATATGGAAGGTGGAATCCCTACAGAAACTAGAACAGGTTCTTATAAAGGATTAGTTGAAATGCAATCTGTTTTTGCTAGAGTGTCATTAGCATTCTATAATAAATTGAATTTAGATTTAACAGTTAGACGCGATGGTTCTTCTAAAGCAGCAACTGGTAAAAAATACGGAAATTTCCCTTCTTTAGGTTTAGGTTATAAACTAGTTTCTGATAAAGACGGATTGGTTAATGATTTGAAATTAAGAGCTAATATTGGTAAAACAGGTAATACTGAATTTCCTAGAAACTCTTCTATCGGTATAATTGAATATAATGGTCCGGATCAATTTAATATTGTGAACAATGCCAATTCTCAATTGACTTGGGAAACTACAACTTCTTATGGAGTAGGTACAGACTTTACTTTGTTGAAAAATAAATTATCAGGATCTCTTGATTATTTCAATAAAAACACTACTGATTTAATTGTTGGTATTCCTTCAACTTCAGGACAGCCATCTCCACAAGGTATTAAATATACTAATTTACCAGCAAACCTTATTAATAAGGGGGTAGAGGTTTCGTTGAATTACAAAGCAATTGATACAGATGATTTAACTTGGGATATTTCTGGTAACATGGCATTCTTGTCAAATACTATTAAAAATCTTGGAGCGGCAAACGTATATAATGTTGGTGCTATTCATGGACAAGGTTTGACTGATGCTTATGTTCAAAGAATTCAAGACGGGTATTCATTGTATACTTACTATCTTCCTGAATTTACAGGATATGATGCAAATGGAGTCTCTCAATATGCTGATGGAGGTGCTATAAAAATGTTAGACAAACAGCCATTGCCTAAAATGACTGCAGGTTTTTCAACAAGTTTGGCTTATAAAGGATTTGATTTCTCAACATCATTATATGGAAACTTTGGACATTATTTATTTAACAATACTAATGTTGCTATTTTCTATCAAAATCAATTAGGAGGTAAAAACGTAACTCCAGAAGTAGCAAATTCAGTTCAATCTAGAACGGATGCTAACACACCATCTACTAAATATCTTGAAAAAGGAAACTTTGTTAGAATGGGTAATTTAACCTTTGGTTATACTGTTAAAGGAGATGCTTTAGAGCGTTTTAAAATGAAATCAGCACGTTTTTATGTAAGTGGTTCTAACTTATTTGTAATTACTAAATATTCTGGTTTTGATCCGGAAGTTGATACTAACAAATCTTTAAATGGTATCCCTTCAGCAGGTTTAGATTATTTATCTTATCCAAAAGCTAGAACTTTTTCAGTAGGTCTTAACGTAACAT
>JBJOQF010000234.1:0-3654 GCA_046050185.1 Bacteroidota bacterium | reverse complement strand
TTCCTTCTTGGGTGCAAATGTACTTTGAAAAATTGCAACAAAAAGGAGGGAAGCCTGTGGGTGAAATCTTCAAAAACTTCAATTTGTTTATTTACGGAGGGGTAAATTATGAACCGTATCGTGCTAAATTTGAAAATTTAATTGGTCGAAAAGTAGATAGTATAGAATTATTTCCAGCTTCGGAAGGGTTTTTTGCGTACCAGGATTCCCAAAAAGAAAAAGGTATGTTATTGCTTTTGAACTCTGGAATTTTCTATGAATTTATAAAAAGTGACGAATTTTATACTGAAAAACCAAGACGTTATACCATTGGCGAAGTGGCATTAGGCGTAAATTATGTGTTAATTATTTCTACTAACGCAGGACTTTGGGGGTATAATATTGGTGATACCGTTCAGTTTACTTCATTAAAACCGTATCGCATTATCGTTTCGGGAAGAATCAAGCATTATATTTCGGCTTTTGGAGAACATGTCATTGGTAAAGAAGTGGAAAGTGCGTTGCAGGAAGCCGTTTTAGGAACTAATATTCGAGTGAATGAGTTTACTGTTGCGCCGCAAATCACCCCAACAGAAGGATTACCGTATCACGAATGGTTCATTGAATTTGAAAACGAACCGGAAGACAGCGTCCTTTTTGCGGAAGCAATAGACAATGCCATGCGAAAACAAAATGTGTACTATGACGATTTGATTGTGGGACATGTATTGCGAAAAGTTGTGATTACAAAAGTGGCCAAAAACGGGTTTCAAGACTATATGAAATCGATAGGCAAACTGGGCGGACAAAATAAAATCCCCAGACTTTCTAATGACAGAGCCATTGTGGATTTATTAAACAAAAAATAAAAAGGTTACATTTGATTTTAGAAAATAGAATGAATGAAAGATACTAAACATATTTCACGCTCCAGAGCTCAAGAATCATCGGCAGCTATTGAAAAAATGTACATCACGATGCGTCATTTGTTCAATAGAGGATTTTATAAACCAATGGGGGTTTCAGGCGATACTTTGAGAGAAGCTTTATTGGCTTTACGCCCTGAAATTTATGGGAATATTGGCGAAGAAAAAGTGGAATTGAATGGTCTTTTATATGTTATTGAGCGATTGCCGATAGGAATTGAAGAATGTAGATTTATCAATTTAACTTCGGATGAAGGGTATTCTAAATCTCATTTTCAAGCGATTGTTCCACTAAAAAGACGCCGTAATTGTTATCGAATAGACGAGGAACAAATGAATGTGGAGATTACGCGTGGACGCTCGGATATTTATGATATTTTGACGCATTTAACATTCATTTTCATAGAATCCCATAAAATAAGAAACAGGGTTTTACTGGATGATGCAGGCGAAGTTTCACGGGATTGGTTCAAACTGGAACAAGCGGTTTCTCAAAATAAAAAACTGACTCTTGTAGAAAAAGAGAAAGCCATTTCCCATGCTTCAAATATTCTGGGAAGAACATTTGAAGAAGTTTTAGAGATATATGATGCATTTGGGACGGTAACTGCACCAGATCGGTTCTTGCATGTTATTTTTTGGTTGGGGAAATTAGCGATTGAGGAAGTGGTTGACAATAATAAAAGGACCATAACATTCAGTCCCATTTTGAGAGAACGGTTGGGACATCACATTCATGGTGAAATTTGGGCTACAAACATCAAGGAAGTTTTGAAAGAGAATCAGCTTCTGGACCGTCCAATTCATGTGATTAGTGCCAATATGCACAGTGTGATGAACTCTATTTTTGCAACTCCTGTTTTGAAAACTAAATTTAAAGACAAATCGGATTTCTTTATTTATGAAGAATTGAGTAAATCTGGCGCTAATGAAGTTCGCAATCAGGTGGAAGAAGTGGCTTTGAAATACGGAATGATTTCATTACCGGATACTTCGGGAACTAATATTGATGTGCAAATTTTTGATACTGCAAAAATTGACTGGGCTAAAACTTCATTTTCAACAGCAAATACAGGAGATAAAAAACCGGTTATAATCGTGATGGATTATGCTTTTGGCGAGCAAGCGTATGAAACAATTGATGAATTATTGAAACCGTATAAAAAAGAGACCTTATTGAATGTAGAATCGATTTCCATTATGGGAAAAGCAGGAATCTTGGAAGGCGGAAAAGGAGATATTATGATTCCGAATGCACATATCAATGAGGGAACGGCAGATAATTATTTTTTCCATAATGAATTGTCAGCTGAGATGTTTGAAGGAAATGAAATTAGGGTTTTTGCCGGGCCAATGGTTACTGTATTAGGAACATCATTACAAAATAGGGATTTATTGAAGTTCTTTCATGAATCGACTTGGGGTGTAATTGGATTGGAAATGGAGGGTTCTTATTATCAAAAAGCCATTCAATCTGCATCCAAAATCAGAAAAAGTGTTCCTTTGGACATCAAAGTAAGGTATGCTTATTATGCTTCGGATAATCCATTGGAAACAGGAAGTACATTAGCTTCTGGAGGATTAGGAACATCAGGTGTAAAGCCAACGTATTTAATTACTATTAAGATATTGGAACAAATTTTCAACGTAAAATAATAAAATAATGAATAAAAACGTACCCAATAATCCTGAGGATGAGGAAATTGATTTATCACAAATTTCTAATAAAATTAGAAGTTTTTTTCAAAGATTTAATACCTTTTTATTTAGATGCATTCAGTTTTTTGTAAAAAATGCGATTGTAGTTTCAATTTTGGCGGTAGTTGGAGTTTCAATAGGAATATTTTTAGACCAAACACAAAAAACCTATAATCATCAAATTATAGTAACGCCAAATTTTGGAAGCACGGATTATTTATATTCAAAAATTGATTTAATTGAATCTAAAATTAAGGAAGGAGACACTGTTTTTTTAAAAGAAGTTGTTGGGATACAAAAACCGAAAGAAATTAAGAAAATAGAAATCAATCCAATAGCAGATGTTTATAAATTTATTGAAAATAAACCAGAAAATTTTGAACTAATCAAGTTGATGGCAGAAGATGGAGATATTAAAAAGACTGTCGAGGATAATTTGACCAGTAAAAATTATACATTTCATAAGTTATCATTTATCACAGGAAAATTAACGAACAATAAAGAAACAGTTCAGCCTTTATTAAATTTTTTGAACGAAACTGATTATTACAAGAAAATTCAGAAAGGAGTAGTAAACAATATTCAAATTAAGATGATTCAAAATGAATCTATAATTTCACAAATAAATGGAATTTTAAACGGATTTTCTGATAGGATAAATGGTACTACAAAAAGTGATAAACTAGTTTATTATAATGAAAACACACAATTGAATGATATTATCAAGACTAAAGAGGCTCTAATTAACGAACAAGGAACGAATAGAGTTAGTTTGATAGGATTGGATAAGATTATAAAAGACAATAGTTCAACATTAAATATTGAAAATAAGGCTTCAATAAATGGAAAATTAAAATTTGTCTTGCCTATTTTATTTATTTTATGCTTTATTTTTCTTCGATTGTTTATTGCTTTTTATAGAAACCAATCTTTAAAAGCATTGCAAAACGGTTAATAATTAGGGTAAAAACGATTGTAAAGTAAAAATGAATTCCAGAACAGATAAATATATAAAAACAGATTTCTCTTTAAGAAATAAAATATATTTTTG
>JBJOQF010000233.1:0-2877 GCA_046050185.1 Bacteroidota bacterium | reverse complement strand
GTTTCTAGTGGTCCAATCGCTGGAGGTAGATCTGAAATTTCAGGAACTTTTGATGTTACAGAAACTAAAGATTTAGCGAATGTTTTAAGAGCAGGTAAATTGCCAGCTGCTGCAGATATTGTTCAATCAGAAGTGGTAGGGCCATCATTAGGTCAAGAAGCGATTGATAATGGTACAACTTCTGCGCTAGTAGGATTACTTTTAGTATCACTTTGGATGATGGTTTATTACGGAAAAGCAGGTTGGTATGCTAATATTGCATTGGCAGTTAACTTACTATTTTTATTCGGAATTTTAGCAAGTTTAGGAGCTGTATTGACATTGCCAGGTATTGCTGGTATAGTTTTAACAATGGGTACTGCTGTTGACGCGAATATCATTATTTATGAAAGAGCAAAAGAAGAGTTGCGTGCTGGAAAAACACTAGGCGAATCAGTAATTGCTTCTTACAGTTGGAAAGGTGCTATGCGTTCCATTGTAGATGCAAACGTTACGCATATTTTAATTGGAACTGTATTGTTCATTTTTGGTTCAGGACCAATAAAAGGTTTTGCTACAACATTGCTTATCGGTATCATTACCTCTTTGTTTACTTCTATATTTATCGCAAGGATTTTTATAGATAAGAATATTGCTGGTAAAAATGACTTGTCATTTGTTACTAATTTCTCTAAAAACTTCTTTACTAATTTCCATTTTGATTTCTTAGGTGTAAAAAAATGGACTTATTTGTTCTCAAGTATTGTTGTTGTTGTTAGTTTTGTTTCATTATTTACAAATGGTTTAGATCAAGGTGTGGATTTTGTAGGAGGTAGAACTTTTCAAGTACGTTTCGAAAAACCAGTTAGTGCTGAGGTCGTAAAAGCAGAATTGGCTAAAGTATTTGAAGGAAGTGCTGAAGTAAAAATATTTGGTAATGATAACCAATTGAAAATTACTACTAAATATAAAGTACAAGAACACGGAACTCAAGCTGATGAGGAAGTAAATAAATTATTGTATGATAATTTAAAACAACACTTCTCTGCAGGTTTAACTTATGATAAATTTGTAAATGCTTATGAAGGTAAAAAATTAGGTATTTTACAAGCTTCAAAAGTTGGACCAACTGTAGCTGAAGATATTAAAACCAATGCATATTGGGCTGTTCTTGGAGCTATGCTAATTGTATTTTTATACTTGTTTATCAGTTTTAGAAAATGGCAATATGGTTTAGGAGCTATTGCAGCTGTAGCGCATGATGTTGTTTTTGTATTAGGAATTTACTCTTTGTGTTATAAATTTATGCCTTTTGGTATGGAAATAGACCAGCATTTTATTGCTGCGATTCTTACTGTTATTGGGTACTCTATGAATGATACCGTTATTGTATTTGACAGGGTTCGTGAATTTTTAGACGGAAAAACTAAAGGTAATTTTGGAGAAATTGTAAACAAATCAATTAATTCAACAATGTCCAGAACAATCAATACTTCATTAACAATGATTGGTGTATTATTAATCATGTTTATTTTTGGTGGAGAATCTATTAGAGGATTCATCTTTGCAATGTTAGTAGGTATTATTGTAGGAACTTATTCATCGTTGTTTATTGCTACACCAGTATTAGTAGATACGATTTCAAGAGAAGACAAAAAATTAATCGAAAAACAACACTCAGAAGTTTAAGATTTATTTTTATCATAGTTAAGAAAAAGATTCAACGAAAGTTGGATCTTTTTTTTTAGACAAAATAGGAGGACTGATTTCAAATGACTAATTTTAACTCAATAGTTTAAGGGTGGTTATCAATTAAAAAATAAAATATTTTTTTATGTACAAGAGAGCCGTTTTTATTTTGATTGTTATTTTTAGTTGTAATATCTTTTATGCTCAAAATATAAATCATAAGATGAAGCTAGGTTTTCATTATGGATTTGGAAATGAAATGAAAAATAGTGATTTCACTCATACAAATAGCTATTATAAACTTCAATTGTATTATGCTTTAAAATCAGGTAAAAAATTTAATTACGAACTATTACTGCAGCCAGAATTTAATCATGCTACTCATCAGCTTTTGAATGTTTACTTTATTCAGCCAAATGATCCAAATTATATAGAAAAAAGACAAAAATTTTCTAATTTGAGAAACGTTAATGAATACGTTTTGAATTTAGGTTTTATTATAAGAAAGCCAATTTCAAAATCATTTAGTATGTACTTGTTGGGAAGCGTAGGGCCTATGATTATTGATAATGAAACAGAGCGACTTTCTGAAGGTTTTGCTTTTTCAGATGTTTTAGCTTTCGGCTTTTCTCTAAAAAAAGTCAAAATTACATTTGATGTGAGACCAAGTATTCGTCATGTTTCTAATGCTGGTCTTCAAAGTCCAAACCTTGGTTTTAACACTGTCAATGTTGAATTTGGTTTTTCTTTTTCTATTTAAATTTTATTTTTAGATAAGATTCAATTTATATTCTCTAATTTGAAAATTAATAAATGATTTTTAAATCTTTTACAAAATAGTCCTGTTAGTCTATATATCTAAAATAAGATAATAATTAAATGTTTATATTATCAAAGTATAAAATTTTATATATTTACTAAATATTGTTATTAAAACCGCCCCTTTTTTTAGCAAATTAAAACTTACAAATAATGAAAAAAATTAACAAGTCTTTCGTCTTTATTTTTTTGATTGCTATTTTCTCAAATTCAACTATTTTTGCTAAAAATAGAACAAGTAATTACGAAATAAGAAATGTCGGAATTGATATAAATTATTTGATTCCATCTTTTGAAAATATTTTCGTTTATAATAATGCTTTAAAAAATAGCATTCTAATAAATGTTAATTCAAATATTGTTGCATCTCCGCCAACTGTTACGACTCCT
>JBJOQF010000232.1:0-5030 GCA_046050185.1 Bacteroidota bacterium | reverse complement strand
CTTACTTTCGCACCTCGATTTAGAAAAGGATAAAATGAGCACAAAATTTACTGAATACAAAGGACTTGACTTACCAACTGTAGCGTCAGAAGTACTTGATTTTTGGAAGAAAGAAAATATATTTGAGAAAAGTGTAACCACTCGTGAAGGAAATCCACCATTTGTGTTTTTTGAAGGTCCGCCTTCGGCAAATGGATTGCCAGGAATTCACCACGTAATGGCGCGTGCGATTAAAGATATTTTTTGTAGATATAAAACTCAAAAAGGGTTTCAAGTAAAGCGTAAAGCGGGCTGGGATACGCATGGTTTGCCAGTGGAATTGGGTACCGAAAAAGAATTAGGAATTACCAAAGAAGACATTGGAAAGACCATTTCCATCGAAGAATACAACGAAGCGTGTAAAAAAACCGTGATGCGTTATACGGACGTATGGAATGATTTGACCGAAAAAATGGGGTATTGGGTTGATATGGAAGATCCGTATGTGACGTACAAACCCAAATATATGGAAACGGTTTGGTGGATTTTGAAACAAATCTACAACAAGGATTTGATGTACAAAGGATACACTATTCAGCCGTATTCTCCAAAAGCAGGAACAGGATTATCTTCTCACGAAGTGAACCAGCCGGGAAGTTACCGTGATGTAACGGATACAACTGTTGTGGCACAATTTAAAGTGATTGACGCGCACAAAGAATTGTTGTTCACTAAGTTTTACGATTATATCACTTCAAAAAACTTGCAGCATTACAAATTAGAAGCGTTGGATTTAGAGGATATCTATTTCTTGGCTTGGACGACTACGCCTTGGACATTGCCAAGTAATACCGCTTTGACTGTAGGTCCAAAAATCGAATATGCTTTAGTAAAAACATTTAACCAATATACGTTTCGTCCGGCAACGTTGATTTTGGCTAAGAATTTAGTTGGGAAACAATTTGGGAAAGGGTTCTTCGAAAGTTCAGAACCAGCTGATTTTGAAAATTTTAAGGAAGGCGACAAGAAAATTCCATATCAAATCCTTGCTGAATGTAAAGGAGCCGATTTAGTTGATATTCGCTACGAACAATTGTTGCCTTTTGTTTTACCGTACCAAAATCCAGAAAATGCTTTTAGAGTAATTTCAGGTGATTTTGTAACTACTGAAGATGGAACAGGAATTGTACATACTGCGCCAACATTTGGTGCTGATGATGCCAAAGTGGCTAAAGAAGCTACACCGGAAGTTCCGCCAATGTTAGTTCTTGACGAAAATGGAACTCCGGTTCCATTAGTGGATTTACAAGGAAAATTCACTTCGCATGTGGGAGAATTTGCCGGAAAATATGTAAAAAATGAATATTATAACGATGGTGAAGCGCCGGAACGTTCTATAGATGTTGAAATCGCCATTAGATTAAAAGAAGAAAATAAAGCCTTCAAGGTAGAGAAATACGTGCACAGTTACCCACATTGCTGGAGAACTGACAAGCCTATTTTATATTACCCTTTGGATTCTTGGTTTATAAAAATCTCTGAAGTTAAAGAAAGAATGTTCGACTTGAACGAAACCATCAACTGGAAGCCAAAAGCTACCGGAGAAGGACGTTTTGGGAATTGGTTGAAAAATGCCAATGACTGGAATTTATCCCGTTCAAGGTTTTGGGGAATTCCTTTGCCAATTTGGAGAACCGAAGACAAGCAAGAAGAAATCTTAATTGGTTCAGTCGAAGAATTATACAACGAGATTGAAAAATCAATCGCTGCCGGTTTCCAAAAAGAAAATCCTTTCAAAGGTTTCGAAATTGGAAATATGGACGAAAGTAACTATGATTTAATTGATTTGCATAAAAATGTAGTCGATGAAATTACGTTGGTTTCAGCTTCAGGAAAAGCGATGACGCGTGAAGCTGATTTGATTGATGTTTGGTTTGATTCGGGTTCGATGCCTTATGCACAATGGCATTATCCTTTTGAAAACAAAGATAAAATTGACGAGAATAAAGATTTTCCTGCAGATTTTATCGCTGAAGGAGTCGATCAAACCCGTGGTTGGTTTTATACGTTGCATGCTATTGCAACTTTAGTTTTTGACAAAGTAGCGTACAAAAATGTAGTTTCAAACGGGTTGGTTTTGGACAAAAACGGACAAAAAATGTCCAAACGTTTAGGGAATGCCGCAGATCCATTCGATACATTAAAAGAATATGGCCCTGATGCTACGCGTTGGTATATGATTTCGAATGCGAATCCTTGGGACAACTTGAAATTTGATTTAGAAGGAATCGCTGAGGTTCGTAGAAAATTCTTCGGGACACTATATAATACTTATTCATTCTTCAGTTTGTATGCTAATATTGATGGTTTCAAATTTGAAGAAGCGACCATTCCATTAAATGAAAGGCCGGAAATTGACCAATGGATTATTTCGGAATTGAATACCTTGATAAAAGATGTTGACAGCTATTATGCGGATTATGAACCAACGAAAGCGGCTCGTGCGATTTCTGAATTTGTTCAGGAAAACTTGAGTAACTGGTACGTTCGTTTGTGCAGAAGACGCTTCTGGAAAGGAGAATATGCAAAAGATAAAATCGCGGCTTATCAAACTTTATATACCTGTTTGTTGACCATAAGTAAACTGGGTGCGCCTATTGCTCCGTTCTTCATGGATAAACTTTACAGAGATTTAACTTTGGCAACACAGTCGGAAAAGTACGACAGTGTACATTTGGCGGAGTTTCCAAAACACGTTGAAAACTTTGTTAATAAAATGTTAGAGAGTAAAATGCAGAAAGCGCAGATCATTTCATCATTGGTTTTATCACTCCGAAAAAAGGAAATGATAAAGGTGCGTCAGCCGTTGCAAAAGGTAATGATACCAGTACTTGACGAGAATCAAAGAGCTGAAATTGAAGCCATTTCTGACCTTATAAAAGCAGAGGTTAACGTAAAAGAAATCGTACTTTTGGATGATGCTTCCGGTGTTTTGGTGAAACAAATTAAACCGAATTTCAAAGCACTTGGACCACGTTTTGGAAAGGATATGGGATTGATTTCTAAGGAAATACAAGGGTTTTCTGCGGAACAGATCAGTCAATTGGACAAGGAAGGAAGTTTAGATGTTGTTATTGCAGGAAATAACGTAACTTTAACATTAGAAGATGTAGAAATTACATCACAAGATATTGAAGGTTGGCTGGTAGCCAATTCAAATGGAATAACTGTCGCACTTGACATTACAATTTCTTCAGCATTGAAACAAGAGGGAATTGCCAGGGAATTAGTAAACAGAATTCAGAATATCCGTAAAGATTCAGGATTTGAAGTTACTGATAAAATTAAAGTTCAACTGAAAAGAAATGGACTTTTAGAAGAGGCAATTCTTAAAAACGAATCGTATATAAAATCAGAAACATTAACCAGTGATTTGACTTTTGTAGATGAAATTGAAAACGGTACGGAAATTGAATTTGACGAAATAAAAACAATGATATTAATTTCAAAATAATATAAAAATGGTAGATGAAGCAACAAGATACTCAGACGCGGATTTAGCAGAGTTCAAAGAGATAATCCTTAATAAAATTCAAAAAGCACAAGCAGATTTAGATTTGATAAAAAGTGCTTATATGAATGATTTGAATAATGGAACTGATGACACTTCGCCTACATTTAAAGCCTTTGAAGAAGGAAGCGAAACGATGTCTAAAGAAGCAAACTCACAACTGGCGATTCGTCAGGAAAAGTTTATTCGTGATTTGAAAAATGCACTTTTCCGTGTAGAAAATAAAACATACGGAATTTGCAAAGTAACAGGCAAATTAATTGGGAAGGAAAGATTGAAAATCGTTCCTCATGCAACAATGAGTATCGAAGCAAAAAACTTGCAACGATAAACCTGTTGTTAAACAATATTTAACGCTCCATTGGGAGCGTTTTTTTTGATTAAATTGTTACTTTTGCCCCATTAAAATGTATAAAATGTCATTACGAAAAGCGTATCTCCTTATTTTTATTATATTACTTGTTGATCAAGTTTCAAAAATATATATCAAAACTAATTTTATTTTGGGCGAAGAAGTTGAAGTATTTAAATGGTTCAAAATTCTTTTTATAGAAAATGAAGGAATGGCTTGGGGAACTAAAATCCCGGGAGCATACGGAAAATTATTCCTGACACTTTTTAGATTGGTTGCCGTTGGCGGAATTGGGTATTGGTTGTGGGATTCTGTGGAAAGAAAACACAGTTCTAATTACTTAATTGTAGCCATTGCGTTAATTCTTGCAGGTGCTTTTGGGAACATCATAGATTCTGTTTTCTACGGAGTTATTTTTGACGACAGTCACCAGCAATTGGCGACTCTATTTGCAGACAAACCTTATGGAACTTGGTTTCATGGTCAAGTTGTCGATTTGTTTTATTTCCCTTTTTGGCATGGAATTTTACCAAGTTGGATACCAATTTGGGGCGGAAAAGAATTTACATTTTTCAATGCTATTTTCAACGTTGCCGATATGGCCATTTCTACAGGAGTTGGAATCTTGATTTTTTTCAATAAAAAGGCATTTCATCATCACCATTAGGAGCTGTTTCCTACTGTCATTGCGAGGCACGAAGCAATCGCATTTGTTGCTCTCGTTATGGGATTGCTTCGTGCCTCGCAATGGCAAGATGTCGTTTTAATCAAAATAGATAAACTCCATTCGAAGTCACACAATAGTCCAGTTTCACATCACCTTCAAAAATATCTGCAATCAATTCTTCGGGCTCAAAGAAAGAAAGGCCAATTTTGATGGTTTCTGGCTTGCATTCTGATAAGAATTTGTCATAAAATCCTTTACCGTAACCTACCCGATTTCCTTTTTTGTCGAAAGCCAAAAGCGGTACAAATACCACATCAATTTTATGGACAGGAACTTCAATTCCATCAACAGGTTCGGGAATATTGTATTCGTTTTTCTTGATTTTGGTATTGTCAGTCAACAGGAAATGAGTCATGTTTCGGGTCGTAAAATCACTTTTGGATATAATAATTTCCTTGTCT
>JBJOQF010000231.1:0-4245 GCA_046050185.1 Bacteroidota bacterium | reverse complement strand
TTTAGATAATTGCTAATATATCGTCTTCACGCATGATTAAATAATCTTTTCCTTCTAGTTTCAATTCAGTTCCAGCATATTTTCCGTAAAGTACAGAATCACCAATTTTTACAGTCATTGTGTGGTCTTTTGTTCCGTTTCCAACTGCAACTACAGTTCCTTTTTGTGGTTTTTCTTTAGCGGTATCCGGAATAAAAATCCCTGACGCAGTTTTGGTTTCAGCTGCTACTGGTTCGATAAGAACTCTGTCTGAAAGTGGTTTGATGTTTAAAGCCATGATTTTATGTTTTTTTGTTATTTTTTATGATTGCATTTATGATTTCAGAAATTATGCCATCTTAGTAAAACTGACATATTTTCTTATAAAAAATGCCAGCTTTGACAGGCTGGCATTCAGAATAAAAAGCGTTATTTTATTCTGCTGGATTTGTTGCAGCAGGTGTGTTTTGAACTGGAGATACAGGTGCAGCACTTGCAGGTGCAGCAGTCCCTGTTTGTTCAATAATTTTAGAATCATTATCACTTAATGCTCCTGTAAAGCTTAAACTAGAAAGAAGTATTAGTGCAATTAAAATGGTAGCAAGTGTCCAAGTGCTTTTGTCTAAAAAATCTGTTGTTTTTTGAACGCCACCTAACATTTGAGAACCACCTATTGTAGAAGATAATCCACCACCTTTAGGGTTTTGGACCATTATTACTACGATTAATAGAAAACATACTATTGTTATTAAAACTAAAAAAATTGAAAATGTGCTCATTGTTTAATTATTGTTTTGTTGTAAAATCTTAATATCCGATATGCGGTCTGCAAAGAAACTACTTTTTTCTGGATATTTCAAAATTAATATTTCATAAGCTTGAATCGCTTTTTGATATTTTTTTTGTTCCAAATAAACTCTTGCTAAAGTCTCTGTCATCAAATAGGAATTGTCATCTTTATTAAGGTCAAAAGTAACTGTTGATGCAACTCCGTGTTTTACAGGTGAAATTTTTGGGCTGGTTTCTATAAATTTATCGATTAATGCTGCTTTTTTCTTTTTGTCTTCATCAATTATTGGTAGGGTTTTAGAAGTATTTACACTTTCCGTTTCTCTAACAATTGGTTGTGTTCGGGATAATTGAAGCCATTCTTGGAAGGAATGTTGCTCGCTTATAGAAAAATCTAAAGGAGTTCCAATAGCTAATTTTTCTTCTGGAGTTTTTAAATTTTCATTAGATTCTAATGGTAAAGCTTCCTTTATAGAGGTAAGAATCGATTGTTCTAGAGTATTTATCTTGTGCTCCAGTTTTTCTTCTTGAATAATTATTTCACTATCAACTACAGTAATGTCAAGAAGTTCGAGTGCTTTTTTATCATATAATCCTTTTTGAATAGCAGTAAAACTATCTGAAGTGATAAAGTCAAATAATACCGTTCTATCGGTTGTATGTGCAGCAGTAACTTTTAAAGCAAAATTATACTTGAAACTATTTAGGTTATAAAGACCTTTTAAACGTAAAGCTCTGGCGCTTTGAAAATATGGAAATTCATCCAATAGATTTCCTAATGCTTCCGTTTGCTTTTCATTGATAGCATCTGGCCTGTTTATTAAATAAGTATAATCGGTTACGTTCATAAAGGTTATTCGTTTATTTGGTTATTCGTTTATTTGTTCTTCGATTAACCGAATTGACAAATTACCGAATCAACACCTCATTTACCATTTAGCAAGAGAATCGTTAAAAATATCTTGGGTTATCCTTTCGAAGATTTCTTTTAATGCACTATTCAAAGTAGAACCTACAAGTTGCTGCGTTGCGGGATAATCATAATAAAACTCAAATGTTTTTTCAAAATTATCTTTTTCTTTATTTTTATTGGTAAACCTAACGTTTACCCTTATTTTCAATCTGTTTTGAGCAGCTTTCTGATCGGCAGTTGCGGTCATAGGGCTTATTCTATAATCTACAATCTCACCTTCATAAGTTAAATCTGCACCGCTTTTTACTAAATTTAAGTTGGTTTGATTTTGAAGAATGTCTTGTAATGCCAGCGTGAAAGTTCTGTCAATTCCAGGTTCAATTAATTCTGCATTATTTTGGAAAAAATTCACCTGAAATGTTTTCGCATCAATTTTTCCTGTTCCTGTAAAGTTGTAAACGGAGCAGCTATTGAAAGTTACTGCGATTAACAAAATAAAAATATATTTTATGTTTTTCATTCTAAATTTTAAAATTGCTTTGCCAGTTTGCTAATGCTTGAGTCAAAGATATTCATTTTAATTATAAATTTATTATTCAGTTTAATCTCCCTATACTTGGAAGTGGTTTAGAGTAAGAATTATAGATCAAATTGTTTAATTTTTCGATACAAAGTTCTTTCGGAAATACCTAATTCATCTGCAGCAGCTTTTCGTTTTCCTTTGTTTTTTTCTAATGATTTTTTAATCATTTCAATTTCTTTCTGCTCTAATCGCAAAATTTCTTCTTCCTCTTCGACTGTTTCTGCAAAAAGGTAATTGTCGTCATGCTCTTGATAGCGTTCTTCCTTATTTTGAGTTGTGATTAAAGCCGTTCTTGGTTCTTCTTCAAAATCTATTTCACTGTCGTTTTCTTGTGAGCCATAGATTTTTTTGATTAAATTTTGATTTGCTTCTTGCACTTTCGAACTTCCACTTTGCATTAATTCTAATGTAAGTTTCTTCAAATCATGCAAATCACTTTTCATATCAAAAAGCACTTTGTATAAAATTTCTCTTTCGGTATTGAAATCGCTGTCGCCTTTCTTGTCTTTAATCACTGAAGGCAAGTTAGTGCCTTCAGCAGGCAAATAGGATTGTAAAGTAGCAGCCGAAATTTCACGGTTTGTTTCTAAAACTGAAATTTGTTCTGCAACGTTTCTCAATTGACGGATATTACCGCTCCAACGAAATTTTTGCAAAACAGCAACGGAACTTTCGTCTAATTTTAAAGGAGGCATTTTGTATTTATGTGCAAAATCAGAAGCGAATTTTCTGAATAACAAATGAATATCTTCTTTTCGTTCTCGTAATGGAGGCAGATTGATATCTACTGTGCTCAATCGGTAATACAAATCTTCGCGGAATTTCCCTTTTTCTATAGCGTCAAATAAATTTACATTAGTAGCTGCTACGATTCGTACATCTGTTTTTTGTACTTGTGAAGACCCCACTTTTATAAATTCGCCATTTTCCAAAACACGAAGCAATCGCACCTGGGTAGTAAGTGGCAATTCACCTACTTCATCAAGGAAAATAGTTCCGCCGTTAGCCACTTCAAAATACCCTTCACGTGTGTTTGTAGCACCTGTAAAAGCTCCTTTTTCATGCCCGAAAAGTTCACTGTCAATTGTTCCTTCAGGAATTGCACCGCAGTTTACAGCAATGTATTTTCCATGTTTTCTATGTGAAAGCGAATGAATAATTCTAGGGATATTCTCTTTTCCAACACCACTTTCTCCAGTCACTAAAACTGAAATATCAGTAGGAGCGACCTGAATAGCTTTTTCTATGGCACGGTTGAGCTTTGGGTCATTCCCAATAATCTCAAATCGTTGTTTTATTGATTGAACTGATTCCATTTTTATCTTTGTTTAAAGTTATCTTTGTTTAAGGTTTCAAGTTATTGAGACAACCTTAAACTTTAAACTTTTCTAATTCATTTCACTCAACCCAACTGCTTCCCCTTTCAAAGTTCCACTGGTACAACTCGTAATTTTCACATTCACAAAATCTCCAATTTTATAATTTTCCTTTGGAAAAACTACGGTAATACTTTGCGAATTCCTTCCGGAAAATTCTTCTGTTGATTTTTTTGAAACTTTTTCGACCAAAACTTCTACGGTTTGACCAATGAATCCTTCACTTCGCAACCAAGCATGTTTTTGTTGTAAATCGACTATTTCCTGCAGTCTTCTTGCTTTGGTTTCTTCGGTTACGTCATCTTCCATTTTTCTTCCAGCCAAAGTTCCAGGACGTTCGGAATACGAATACATATAACCAAAATTATATTTCACATACTCCATTAAACTCAACGTATCCTGATGGTCTTCTTCGGTTTCAGTTGGGAAACCGGCAATCATATCCTGTGAAATCGAAGCATTTGGAATTATCGCCCTGATTTTATCAATCAAAGTCATATATTCTTCACGCGTGTGCAAACGATTCATTTCTTTTAAGATTCTATTGCTTCCTGATTGAACGGGCAAGTGAATGTGTTTGCAGATATTATTGTGTTTCGCAATCA
>JBJOQF010000230.1:0-5387 GCA_046050185.1 Bacteroidota bacterium | reverse complement strand
AAACAGGCAAATATATCATCACAAATAATTTTAAAAATGCCGAACAAAATAGTGATGACAATCAAAAAACTATTTTGCCTAGAATGTGGAGCACTGAACACGTAGAAAATTACATTAATTTTTCAAACCCACCGGAATTCAAAATCAACCCAGATTATCCTTATGAAGATGACCTGGCAAAATATGGTATTGATCCAAGCAAATTAACCGAAGAGGAATACAACAAAGCAATTGCCCAGTTGAAAAACGAAGTTGAAAAAACAGTAACAGAATTCAGACAAGCTTATGCTCAAAAACAAATTGACAATAGCGGCTACGTATCTTTCTTAAAAAGTTACGGAGATTACCTAATCATAGAAAAGCCAACCGCTGTTGATAATTTTAGTTTCATGTTTGAATATCAATTTGGCTACATGTACTGGAGGTATTTAATGTGGAATTTTGTCGGACGTCAAAGTGATGTACAAGGAAGATATGATAATTTAGATGGAAACTGGATAAGCGGAATAAAATTTATTGATAATTTACATTTAGGCTCTCAAGATAATTTACCATCAGATGTATTAAATAACAAGGGACGAAATGTCTATTTCTTTTTACCTTTTATACTTGGCCTTATCGGTTTAATGTATCATGCCAATAAAGATTTAAAAAGTTTCTATGTCTTGTTAGCCCTGTTTTTATTCACCGGAATAGCATTAAAAATTTACTTAAATGAAAGACCTTTTGAACCTCGCGAAAGAGATTATGCTTTAGTAGGCTCTTTCTATGTATTTGCAATCTGGATAGGATTTGGAGTCTATGCTTTGTATGAAAGTGCACAGAAATATTTAGCGCCAAAAATAGCCGGGCCAATAATCATTGCAGCAAGTTTACTCGCAGCTCCAGTACTTATGGCTTCTCAAAACTGGGATGACCATGATCGTTCTAATAGATACACTGCTGTTGCAATGGCAAAAGCATATCTTACTTCTTGTGATCCGAATGCAATATTATTTACCATAGGAGATAATGATACTTTTCCGCTTTGGTACGCTCAGGAAATTGAAAAAGTAAGAACCGATATAAAAATAGTAAACACTAGTCTTTTCATGACGGATTGGTACATCGATCAAATGAAAACTAAAACATACGAATCCGATCCTTTACCTATTTCATTTATACATGATGAATATGTAGGAGACAAACTGGATTATGTTGCACATATTCCAAAAGTGGAAAGCAGATGGGAAGTAAAAGACTTTATAAGTTTTATTAAAAACCCAAAATCTACTGTTGAAATGCAAAACGGACAAACCATTCATTTTTACCCAACAAATAAAATACGAATTCCTGTTGATAAAAATGTTATCCTCAAAAACAAAGTTGTTTCTGCTAAATACAATGACTCCATTGTTCCTTATATAGACATCGATATAAAAGGAAATGCATTATATAAAAACAGATTAATGATGCTTGATCTTGTAGCTAATAACAATTGGAAAAGACCTATTTATTTTAGTGGCGGTGCGTTTGACAATGAAGATTATTTATGGATGAAAGATTATCTTCAATTAGACGGAATGGTTTATAAACTAGTACCTATAAAAACTAAAATGGGTAAAGATGACAGTCAAATGGAAATGGGACAGATTGATTCTGATAAAATGTACTTGAACGTTATGAAGTGGGATTGGGGAAATAGTGAAAGCACAACCATTTATCACGACCCAGAAACCAGAAGAAATAGTATCACTTATCGAATGAATCTTGCCCGATTGATGAATCAGTTAATTGCTGAAGGAAAGAAAGACAAGGCTAAAAATATTATTGATTTGGCCATGGCAAAAATGCCTTTAGATAAATTTGGTTATTATTCTCTGGTTGAGCCATTTGCCAAAGGATACTATGACATTGGAGAAAAAGCAAAAGCTCAGGAACTTCTTGAAAAATTAATGACTAAATATAAAGAAAATTTAAATTATTACATTAATCTAAATGCTGTCGATCAAACTGATATTGCAGTGGATATAATAACAGATATTGAACGCTATAGAGGTTTACTTCATGTAATGAAAGAAAGCGGAGATTCAGCTTTTTACAATAAAAACAAAGTTGTTTTCAACACTTATATTAAAATGTTCGAGCGTTTTGGACGTGAAAAAGAATAAATTTAGCCACGAATTTTATATTTTAGAAACTATAGCGATATTGAAAAATGTCGCTATTTTTTTTTACTTTTAAAAATAAAAAAGAATGAAACTTCAATGGATAAAAACGAATTGGATTATAAAAAATTTATTTCCAAATTACACTTGGGATTTACCCAACACAGAAAATAAAGTTTATCTCACCTTTGACGACGGGCCTATTCCAGAAATCACTGAATGGGTTTTAGGAGAATTAAAAAATTACAACGCAAAAGCAACTTTTTTTTGTATTGGGGATAATATTAATAAATATCCTGAAATATTCAAAAAAGTAATTACTGAAGGTCATGCGATTGGAAATCACACATTCAATCATCTTAATGGTTGGAAAACTACAACTGACACCTATTTAGAAAATTTCAAACGATGTGAAAAAATTATTCAAAAATTTACAATAAACCTAAAACCTAAACTTTTCCGTCCTCCTTATGGAAAGATAAAAACAACCCAAGCTAAAGAAATACGAAAATTAGGTTACAAAATAATAATGTGGGATGTCCTAAGTGCCGATTTTGATCAAAGTCTATCT
The DNA here is from genome assembly GCA_046050185.1 of Bacteroidota bacterium. Lineage (GTDB taxonomy): Bacteria > Bacteroidota > Bacteroidia > Flavobacteriales > Flavobacteriaceae > Flavobacterium. The sequence goes on along the minus strand of JBJOQF010000230.1, from coordinate 2,669 downwards.
AAAGAAAATTGTTTAGAAAACGTACTGTCGAATATAGAATCAGGAAGTATAATTGTTTTTCATGATAGTATAAAAGCTTTCAAAAACTTAGAATATGTACTCCCAAGAACTTTGGCTTATCTAAAAGAAAACAACTTTATTTGTGATGTTATAAAATAAAAACTAAAATTGTTCTTGAACAATGCTAATAATAGTGTTAGCATCTAACTCTCCAGACTGTCTCCATATCATTAACCCTTCTTTATAAATCATAAGAGTAGGAAGACCTTTTATTCGCAAAGCTTCAGCTAATTCTTGATTTTTATCAACGTCTATCTTAATCACTTTTGCTTTATCACCAAGAGCAGCAGCAACATCTTTAATTACAGGATGCATTGAAACAGAAGATTCGTTCCAATCCGTATAAAAATCAATCAACACAGGAATTTGTGTGTTTATAAGTTCTCCAAATTTTGACATAAAAGCAAAAATTTAATTTTCTAAATTTACTTAAAAAAGATAATTATTCTACAAATGTAACATTTTAAACGAATTAAGCCACATCCTTGCCTTTTTTTAGTTCAATGACTGTAATTTCAGGCATTATTCCGACTCTTCCTGGATAAGCATGAAAACCAAATCCTCTATTTACATAGACATATCGACCTACATTTTCATACAAACCAGCCCATTGTGTATAAACATATTGTGCTAAACTCCATTTGAAATAACCCGGAATTTCAATCCCAAATTGCATTCCATGTGTATGTCCGGATAATGTAAGATGGAAGTTTTTCTCATGATGTTGCACTTCATAATCCCAATGTGACGGATCGTGACTCATTAGAATTTTAAAATCTTCTTTCTTTACATGCTGAGATGCTTTGTTAATATCACCTGCTTTTTTGAAATTTTGCCCCCAATTTTCTACACCAATTAATGCGATTTTATCATTCCCTTTTTCGATAAAAGTATGTTCATTCAACATTAATTTGAAACCAATTTTCCCGTATAAATTTTTTATATCTTGAAAATTTTTCTCTTTGTCAGCCTCCGTTGGCCACGTTACATATTCCCCATAATCGTGATTCCCTAAAACCGAATATTTCCCATATTCGTGTTTTTTTATTCGATTGAATGTTTCTATCCAGGGATTCATTTCTTTGGCATCTGTATTTACAATGTCTCCGGTAAACAAAATAATATCCGAATTTTGTTCGTTGACTAAATCTATCGCATAATTTATTTTTTCTGGATCATCAAAACTTCCGCTATGAACATCAGAAATTTGAGTAATCGTAAAACCATCAAAAGCATCAGGCAAATCAGGAAAGAAGATTCGTTGTTTGATTACTTTATAATTATATTTACCTACCGTCACCCCATATATTAAAGACAAAAATGGTACCGCTGCCAATCCTAATCCAATCTGACTTATGAATTTCCTTCTTGAAGCTAAAAAAGTCACATTGTCATTATTCTGAATAAAATAATTTACTGATCCAGCTCCAACCCTAAAAATATCTTCTCCAAGTAAAACAAGAGCCAAAACAATTTTTGGAACATATACTAAAAGCACTAAACCCATAGTAAACATCGTTTGCTTTGTTTGTCCAACAGAACGGTCAAACTGCATAAAAGAATAAATAATGAATCCTAAAAGTAATAAACTAATAATCTGGTAAGTCATCAAAACCCATTTTACCTTTATTAAGGTTCGTAATGCTTGAAATACATAAATCTCAATAATAAAAAGGACAATAAATAACAATAGTAAGCGAAGAATCATTTTATAATATTTTATACAAAATAACAAATTAAGAAAACATAATAGGTTTTTATTAATCAAAATTTAACTAAAATCAAACCAATTATATTTTAACAACAGTTTTCAATTGTCCAGTCCTAAAATAGTAATACAAAAAATATTATTTTTTAACCAATTAAAATGCTGTTAAGGTCAAAGAAGTTACTTTGATTTTTCCTGCTGGTCCTGAATAATAATCTACATACACTTCTAGGTAATCATTTGTAAGCATTTCTATTGACGCAGACAATGGAATAGAAACGACATCAGTAGTTGACCCCGTATAACCATATATTTTTGATTGACCAATTGTCGATCCATTTTTAGCGATATAAAAAATATATATCCCTGTTTTACCCGCTGATTCTGCAACAAATGAAAGGCTTCCTCCTACTTTTACAATACGCTTTTTCGCTCCTAAATAAGAGACTCTTGCACTATTATTGGCGGAGAATCTAAATAAAGTGTTTGATAATGTTGTTGGAGAAATTTTCGTAGCAGTCCCTGCATTATCTACGGTAACAGCTACGCCTGAGCCAGGTAAAAAATTAACACTAAATTCACCTGTAGCCGTAGCATCGGTTTCAGTTGGGATTCCTGCGCAACGTACATCCCATCTATTGTCAAAATTATAACCGGTATAATTCACTGTAGTATAGCCGTTTACATATTTTCCTGTAGTAAGAGTCCCCGTAAAAACAACTGATTCAATTACTGCATCTCCAGTAATTGTTGGATTACTAGAGACATCTAGACCAATGCGAGATCCATATACTTCACTAAATCCACCAGTTTTTTCAACTAAACCAAAAGTCCCTTGAAATGTTTCATAGGTTCCAGAATTATTTCCAAACCAAGCTGCATTACTAAGCAACACTTTACT
>JBJOQF010000229.1:0-2554 GCA_046050185.1 Bacteroidota bacterium | reverse complement strand
CTTTTTTTTATACTACTGCTTTGTTTTTTACAACTAATCTAAATCCTTCACCGTGAATGTTCAAGATTTCAACATCTTCGTCCAGTTTCAAATATTTCCTTAGCTTAGCAATATAAACGTCCATACTTCTGGAAGTAAAATAGTTATCATCTCTCCATATTTTTGTCAAGGCCAATTCTCTTGGCATTAAATCATTTTCATGAAGTATCAACATTTTTAATAATTCATTCTCTTTTGGAGACAATTTTATCGGTTCTTCATTCTCAAAAGTTAAGAAACGAAGTTTAGAATTCAAATGAAATTTACCAATATTAAACTCAAATTGAACTTGTTCTGCTTTTGTATCCGAAGATTTTCTTTGAATAATAGCTTTGATTTTCATTAACAAAACTTCAGAATCAAAAGGTTTGTTCAAATAATCATCGGCACCAGCTTTATATCCTTTCAATACATCCTCTTTCATAGATTTTGCTGTCAAGAAAATAATAGGCACTTCATTGTTCTTTTCTCTGATTTCTTTAGCTAGTGTATAGCCATCTTTATATGGCATCATTACATCTAGAATACACAAATCATAAGTATCTTTTTTGAACTTTTCAAATCCTTCCATTCCATTTTTAGCTAAAGTGACTTCAAAATCATTTAGCATTAAATAATCTTTTAGTACTGCACCAAAATTAAGGTCATCCTCAACTAAAAGTATTTTTTTATTTACATTTTCCATATTTTAATTTATTAATGGTAATTTTATTATGAAGGTACTTCCTTTTCCTTTTTCACTTTCTACATAAACTTGACCGTTATGGTCTTCAACTATTCTTTTTACATACGCTAAACCTAATCCATGGCCTTTAACGTTATGTATATCTCCTGTATGTTCTCTATAAAATTTTTCAAAAATTCTTTTTTGAGCCACTTTACTCATTCCCAATCCATTATCTTTTACTTTGATAATCACCATATCTTTAACATTTTCAGTATAAACATCAATTTCCGGAACATTTGGTGAATATTTTATTGCATTTTCTAAAATATTGACAAGTACATTTGTAAAGTGAACATCATTAATTAAAACAGTGGTTCTACTGGCGTCAAAATGACTTGTAATAGTTCCTTGTCTGTCTTCTAAAATCAAATTCACATGTTCAATCGCATCATTAATAACATCATGAATATTATTAGAATCTTTATTAATATCTAATTCTTTTTTCTCCAGTTTAGAAATTCTTAAAACATTTTCAACCTGAGCGTGCATTCGTTTATTTTCATCTCGAATCATTTGGAGATATCGAAACACTTTTTCCTTATCCTCAATAATCTTTGGATTTTTAATAGCATCCAAAGCTAAATTAATAGTCGCTATAGGAGTTTTAAACTCATGCGTCATATTATTAATGAAATCCGTCTTTATTTCAGATATGTGACGTTGACGAATCAATTGGTTCAATGCACTTGAATAAGCTATAATAATAATAAGCGTAAATATGATTGACAATATTGTTATACTAACGAGTTCAGACAATAAAAATTTCTTTTTATGAGGAAAAGTAACCAATAATTGGTATTTACTGTTTCCCTCATTATCACTTAGTATAGGAATCGAATAGGTGGCTTCCTTATCATATTTAAAATTATTTGACTTAATTTTTGTTGCCAAATTATTACTGTATATACCAAACTCAAATTTTGTATTTACACCATATTCCTCTAATTCTTTTTTTATCAGTTTATTTAATATTTCTTTTGAAACCCTTTCTTCAAGAGGCATTACGGAGGCAATATCCTTAAAGTATATTTCAAATTGTGCATTGTCTAAAACATCTAAATTTCCAGATTTTTCAATCTTGACATCTGGTATTAAACTTTGTTGAACACCGGGATTATCAATGTTATTATTGTTATAAACTTCTGTAACCCGTTTAGAATTGAAATTCTTAAACCTTTCACTGTCAAATTTTTTATCAAAGAGCGTTGAAGATATATTGTAATCCTCTGATATTATACTATTTGAATATATTATAGTTTTATTTGTTTTCGGATTCTTTTGAACATAAAAGAATTCTAATAAATCATTCTTTTTTGGAAGTTTTCCAGTACTGTCTTTATAATGATTGTATTTATCATAGAAACTGTATGCTTCTTTTTTTTGAAGTTTATCGGCAACATTACCTATAACTTGCTTAACATGAAATTTGAATTGTTCGTCGTTATTTTTAAATGAAGTATTAAACCAATACACCTGAACAAGAATTATTCCTATCAGGGACAAACTCATCAACAATACAAGTAATCTAAAAAAAAGTTTATTCATCGAGACAAAATTAGTATTTTAACAATATATTCAACAATACATTAACCAAAGATTAACATCTAGCACTCGTTTTGTTTAATCTTTAAAATTTTAAGAATTTTAACAACTTCTAATTTTGCCTCTTCAATTGAATTATTTTCTATGATAAAATCGCTTTTTGAAATGCGTTGTTCGTCAGTCCATTGTGCATTTATTCGTTTTAAAACAAGTTCTCTGGTCGTTTTATCCCTTTCGATAACTCTT
>JBJOQF010000228.1:0-6228 GCA_046050185.1 Bacteroidota bacterium | reverse complement strand
TAAAAGGAAGTGTTGTCGTTTGGGGCAACCAAAACAATATAAAAGGAAGCTCCGATTTATTTGGAGTAGAATTTCCTAACGCCATTCACGATAGTTTCAACAATTTTCAAGATACGATTTTATTGGTTGACAAAGGCGAAAAACAAGTTTCGAGTACCGTAGGACATGATTTGATGCACAACCATCCTTTTGCCGAAAGGCGATTTGCACAAGCGCACGAAAATTTAGATAAATTAATTGCCATTTTTGAAAGCGGAAACCTGGAAGAATTCATTAAAATTGTGGAAAGTGAAGCTTTGACTTTGCATGCCATGATGATGACCTCAATGCCTTATTTTATATTGATGAAACCAAACACGCTGGAAATCATTAATGCGATTTGGAAATTTAGAAATGAAACTAAAATTCCAGTTTGTTTCACACTGGATGCAGGAGCAAATGTTCATGTTTTATACCCTGAAAATGTAGCGGTTGCCGTTTTACAATTTATTAAAGACGAATTAGTTGGCTATTGCCAAAATGGTCAGTACCTTTGTGACAAAATTGGAAATGGCGCTTTGTTGAGTTAATTTGTTTTTTCTCTATCTTTAAACTTTAAAGAGCTGAAATTATGGACATTCAATCAGAGAAATTAGAATTGATTAAATTATTGTTAGAAACTAACGATAAAGCTATAATTGAATCTATAAAAAACATTTTCAAATCAGAAAAAAAAGACGTTTGGAAAGAATTATCTCCTGAAGAACAAGAAGAAATCGATATTGGAATTCAAGAAGCAAATCGAGGAGACAAAGTCGATTTATAAAACACCTAATTATCAACCCCAAATTGCTAATTTACATCGAATATGAAAGGACCTTTATTTTACTCAAAAATATTACTCTTTGGAGAATACGGAATTATTCGTGACTCAAAAGGATTGTCAATTCCATATAATTTTTATAATGGTGCGCTTAAAAGAGAGGAGAATCCATCTGATGAAGCTATAAAATCAAATGGGAATTTAAGCCGTTTTGTTACCTATTTAGAAACGCTACAAAACGACCAACCTAACTTAGTGACTTTTGATTTAGCTACTTTAAAAAATGACGTTGAAACTGGAATGTATTTTGACTCCAGCATTCCACAAGGTTATGGTGTAGGAAGCAGTGGTGCTCTTGTAGCGGCTATTTATGATAAATATGCACAAAATAAAATCACGGTTCTGGAGAATTTGACTCGTGAAAAATTATTACAATTAAAAAATATATTTTCTCAAATGGAGAGTTTTTTCCACGGAAAAAGTTCAGGTTTGGATCCTTTAAACAGTTATTTGAGCATTCCAATATTGATTAATTCTAAAGATAATATTGAAGCAACCGGAATTCCAACACAAAGTTTAAATGGAAAAGGAGCTGTATTTTTGTTAGATTCAGGAATTGTAGGTGAAACCGCTCCAATGGTGAATATTTTCATGGAAAACCTGAAAGACAAAGGATTTCGTGCCATGCTTAAAAATCAATTTGTAAAATATACTGATGCTTGTGTAGAAAATTTCCTCGGTGGTGATATAAAATCATTGTTCATGAACACTAAGAAATTATCAAAAGTAGTTTTAAATAACTTCAAACCAATGATTCCGGAACAATTCCACGGAATTTGGCAACAAGGAATTGACAGTAATGATTATTATTTGAAATTATGTGGTTCTGGCGGTGGCGGTTATATCTTAGGTTTTACCGAAGATTTAGAGCGCGCAAAAAAATCACTGAAAGATTATAAACTAGAAGTAGTTTATCAGTTTTAGTCCTAACCCCTAAAGAGGAATTTTAAAAAATAAATTATAAACTCTCATAATGTTAAGCAGGCAGCACAAACTTCTTATAATGAAAATTGTCAGTTTGTTCTCTGTAATTAGAGGGTATAACATTCCAATAATAATTTTGGCGCAATACCTTTCGTCCATATTTATTTTGGCTCCCGAAAAAAGGGCACTTGACATCCTACTCGATTTCAATTTATTTATACTTGTTTTTGCTTCTTCACTTACGATTGCCTCCGGATATATCATCAATAATTTTTATGACAGCCAAAAAGATTTAATTAATCGGCCTAATAAATCTAAGCTCGACCGATTAGTGAGCCAAAAAACAAAATTAAGTGTTTACTTTACGTTAAACTTTATCGTCGTTTTGATAACGATATTTGTTTCCTGGCGTGCATTTTTATTCTTTTCGGGTTATATTTTCTTGATTTGGTTTTATTCCCATAAAATAAAAAAATATCCAATAGTAGGAAATCTTACAGCAGCATTACTGGCTGTTTTACCTTTTTTTGCAATACTTTTATATTATTACACTAAAATCTCTTTCTATGAAATCGAGAATTATAAAAGTCAATTTGCAGTAATTTTAGCCCATGCCACTTTTTTATTTCTATTAATTCTTATTCGGGAAATGGTTAAAGATTTAGAAAATCTAAAAGGTGATTTAGCCAATAATTACAAAACAATTCCAATTATTTACGGCGAAGAAACCTCAAAAAAAATCATAACGGTTCTGGCCATTTTAACGGTATTTCCCGTTTATATTTTAATCGAAATTTACGATGTAGGCTATATGGATATTTACTTTTATTCCTGTTTGATCATCTTGATTTTTTTCTTGGTTTATTTATGGAAATCAAACACCAAATCACAATTTCTATTACTCCATAATGTCCTGAAATTCATCATTGTGGCTGGTGTATTTTCTATTGTGCTCATCAACCCAAGTGTTTTATGGCACGGAAAAAAATTATTGATGATGATTTAAATAATTCTCTCATCAGAATTATAAAAAGGGTTTGACAATTTCCTCAAAAGCTCCCAAATTTCTCCATTAGGTTAGGCTTGATTAGAACGGCATCCTTTTTATTTTTGCTACCAAAAAGAAAAAGATTATTTCACAATATTTTATTTTTATTAGAGTTCAGAGAATTCCATTTGAGTGGAAAGCGGGACATAAAAGATTCAGCCTAGCTAAAAAGCTCCTAAAAACCAAACTAAAAGGTATTAATTAGCTTATTAACTAGATAGTTAGCTTTTTTATAATTGGCTCTTATTGATTGTCAATTATATAAATAGTATCTTTGCACAAATTATTGGAATATTATGAATAACAAGGAAGGCAATAATAAGAAAAGCGGTCCAAGAGCGAATAGCTCAAGACCAAGTTCGAATAAGCCAAAACCTGCCATGCAGAAGCGCGCTCAAGGGCCGAAAAAAGTTAAAGTAAATACTAAACTTGCCGATATTGCTACTGATAAAGTAGAGAAAAAACCAAATCAAGCACCAAAGAGACCGAAAGTAAAAGACGAAATTCGTTTGAATAAATACATCGCTAATTCTGGTGCGTGCTCACGTCGTGATGCGGATATTTATATTCAATCCGGCACTGTAAAAGTAAACGGAATTCCTGTTACCGAAATGGGATACATGGTAAAACCGGGTGATGTAGTAAATTTTGACGGTTCAATTTTGACACCGGAGAAAAAAGTATACATCTTACTGAACAAGCCAAAAAACTTTACAACTGCAATGGACGAAGGTCAGGAGTATCGTAATGTACTGGAACTGGTAAAAGGTTCTACAACTGCAAAAATTGGCGCAGTAGGAAGAATGGATAAAAACACAACTGGTTTATTATTGTTTACGAATGATACGGATATGATTCGTAAGTTTACTTTACCAAGTCAAAAATCATCTAAAATATACCAGGTTTCATTAGATAAAAATTTGAAATTTGAAGATTTAGAAAAGATAAACAAAGGTTTGACTCTTGACGGTCACCGCGTTTTTGTGGAAGATATAAGCTACATTGACGGGGAAGCGAAAAGTGAAATTGGCTTGCAATTAAGATCTTCTAACGTAAAAGTGGTGCGTTCTATTTTTGAACATTTTAGTTATGATGTGTTGCGTATTGACAGAGTTTCTTTTGCCGGTTTGACCAAAAAGAATTTACCAAGAGGAAATTGGAGATTGCTTACAGAACAAGAAATCATCAATTTGAAGAACGTTTAATATTTTCTTTGAAATTATAAAAATGAAATCCCTTTCGCATAGCGAAATGGGATTTTTTTAATTAAAATTCAATCCAAAATTCGTATGACACCAGAAAAACTACAATCAATTGCTTTTAAATGGTTTGAAACTTTTAACAATAAAGAGTTAGAAAAACTATTGTCTTTATATGATGAAGATGCAGTGCATTTTAGTCCAAAACTAAAAATTCATAAACCAGAAACTAATGGTTTTATTACTGGTAAAGAAGCGCTTCGAGAATGGTGGCAGAATGCTTTTGAGCGTTTACCAAGTTTGAATTATAAAGTGAAATCACTTACCGCAAACGGAGACCGTGTCTTTATGGAATATATTAGAACCGTGAATGGAGAAGAAGATATGCTTATTGCAGAAGTATTAGACATAAAGGAAAATAAAATAATTGCTTCCCGAGTGTATCACGGATAAAAACCAACTTTGAATAAAAACACAATTCTCATTAGCTTTTGGCCAAATGAAAATTCTTTAAAATACTATTAATTCGTATGTCTAGTTCTTAAAAACTGATACACAAAAACATCGTTAAAAAGAACCATCAAAAACCGTAAAAGCATTATTCTATTATTTTTTTCTTACACTCGAAATAAATCGAGATTTCAGAAATGATGAAAATTTTATTGAAAGTGCTAAATCACAATAATATATTGCGATATAGTGCGGGAAATCAAAACAAGGTTAGTACAAGGGTAAAAAGTAAACGGAATAAAAACAGAATTAATTTTTAGAATTATGTCTTTTTATGTCCTATAAGAAAAAAAAAGTTCATTTTATGTCCTTTTTCCAGTCTTTGTAGTATTCCTTATAATGCTTATAGTAGTCCCCCTCCTTTTCTTCTTTATAAAAAAGTCTAACGAACAACCAGCCAATTAGTTTACCAATTAGCCAGCCCAAACCGCTAACAACTATAACTATTATTAAAAAACCTATCATAAACCAAAGCTACAAAAAAACACTTTATTCAAAACCATAAAATTTGTTTTTATGTCCTACAAGAAATTGACAAAAAAATTATTATTGTTTTCAAATCGATAAAAAAAGGAGTTTTCGGAGTCCATAAAAAGAACCTCAACAATAGTTTTGCAAGTCCATAAAAAAGAAACCGTTATTTACACTTTTTTAAAGATGTTGGGCAATGGTTGGGCAACTTTTAAAAACAAAAAACGCAAACATCTAAAAATAAGAGGTTTGCGTTTTTAAAGTGCGGATAATAGGACTCGAACCTACACGCCTTGCGGCACCAGATCCTAAGTCTGGCATGTCTACCAATTTCACCATATCCGCTCAATTAATTCACTAAGCTCTTATTTAAAGAAGTGTTCATTGAACTAGCGTTTGTGGGTGCAAAGATACACATAACTTCCAATTTTCAAAGTAAATTTCACAAAAAATATTTATACTCTTTTTTGTACTTTTGAAATACAAACAAAATCAATAATGGAAAATATAAAATCATACGTTCAACAACACAAAGATCGTTTCATCAACGAATTAATTGAATTATTGAAAATTCCTTCTGTAAGCGCTGACACTGCTTATTCTCAAGATGTTATAGACACTTCCGAAGCGGTAAAAGTAAGTTTAGAAAACGCAGGTTGCGATTTTGTTGAAATTTGTGATACACCAGGTTATCCAATTGTTTACGGTGAAAAAATTATTGATAAATCACTGCCAACAGTTTTGGTTTATGGCCATTATGATGTACAACCGCCAGATCCAATGGAATTATGGACTTCTCCCCCATTTGAACCGGTTATCAAAAAAACCGAAATTCATCCTGAAGGCGCCATCTTTGCCCGGGGATCTTGTGATGACAAAGGCCAAATGTACATGCACGTAAAAGCATTGGAATACATGGTTCAATCGAACACTTTACCTTGCAATGTAAAATTCATGATTGAAGGCGAAGAAGAAGTGGGTTCCAAAAGTTTAAGTTGGTTTGTGGAACGCAATCAGGAAAAACTAAAAAACGATGTGATTTTAATTTCTGATACAGGAATGATTTCAAATCAACAACCTTCCATCACCACTGGACTTCGTGGATTAAGTTATGTTGAAGTGGAAGTTACTGGTTCAAATCGTGATTTACATTCTGGACTTTATGGCGGCGCTGTAGCCAATCCTATCAACGTTTTGGCAAAAATGATAGCTTC
>JBJOQF010000227.1:0-4845 GCA_046050185.1 Bacteroidota bacterium | reverse complement strand
AGTTTTATAAACTCTTTAATCCTAAATTAGGAATTTATGAGGGGAAAAATTAGCAAAAAAAAAGTCCCAACAATATTGGGACTTTTTTATAGTAAAGAGATAGTTGATTATCTTCTTTTGTATTTAATTTTAGCTTTTTTACCAGTAAGTTCTCTGAAGTAGAAAATTCTAGCTCTACGAACTGCACCTTTTTTGTTGATTTCAACTTTTTGTAAAGCCGGTAAGTTTACTGGGAAGATACGCTCAACTCCAACAGCACCTGACATTTTACGAATAGTAAAAGTTTCTGTGTTACCAGAACCTCTTCTTTGAATAACAACTCCTTTAAAAAACTGTGTTCTAGTTTTTTCACCCTCTCTAATTTCGTAGTAAACTGTGATAGTATCACCAGCTCCAAAAACAGGGAAATCTTTTCTTGTTACGAATTCGTCTTGAACGAATTTCATTAAATCTGCCATGATATTTTTTAATTATGGTTTTAAATTAGGGCAACATTCGCGGTTTTCGCCAGAGGTTGGTCTAATGTGGGCGCAAAATTACAAAAAAAGTCGAAAGTTGCAAGTCGAAAGTCGAAAGATTTATGAATGTTTTTTCTTTATGACTTTAAGACTTTCGACTTTATGACTCTTCTAACAAATCCGGCCTTCTATTCTTAGTATGTTCATACGCCATATCCTCTCGCCATTTATCAATTTTGGCAAAATTCCCGCTGGTCAAAACATCAGGGACTTTCCATCCTTTATAATCAGCTGGACGAGTGTAAATAGGGCCTGAAAGCAAACCATCCTGAAAACTATCCGTCAATGCTGAGGTTTCATCACTCAAAACCCCAGGAATTAATCGAATCAAAGCATCTGATAAAACCAAAGCACCCAATTCTCCTCCACTCAAAACATAATCTCCAATCGAAATTTCCTTCGTGATAAAATGGTCACGAACCCGTTGATCAACCCCTTTATAATGACCACAAAGAATAATAATATTCTCATACATTGACATTGTATTGGCCATTTTTTGATTCAGCGTTTCTCCATCAGGCGACATATATATGATTTCATCATACGTTCTCTCGCTTTTCAAATGTGTAATACAAGCATCAATAGGTTGCACCGTCATCACCATCCCAGCACCACCACCATAAGGATAATCATCCACACTTTTTTGCCTATTGGTCGTATAATCCCGCAAATTATGAAAGTGAACTTCCACCAAACCTTTGTCAATAGCGCGTTTCATAATCGAAGCCTCAAATGGACTTCGCAATAATTCTGGGAGTACAGTTACAATATCAATGCGCATCATTTATTTTCTAGGTTTAAAAGCACAAAGGTACAAAGTTTTTGAGATTCAAAAATTTCCAAATAAACAATTCAACTTTTCCTTAGGAGCTATTTCCTGCTATCCGTTACAATCTTATGGGACGAACCCCGGCCCATAAGGATTTTCACTACAAACGAAGTTCACTGAACTCCTATGAAGATAGAAATTAAGTGAAGTAATCAGGGCTAGAGTTCTCTACTATTTCTCACTTTCAGAGTATTATTTGTAAAATTAATCTTTCTTTTAAAAGTTTTTAAGTTAAATTTGAATACTTTAGCGAAAGAAAAAACTACTTATGAATTGGATGATATCTGCAAATTCGTCAATGTATGACCATACAAGTTCATTCGAACATAATGAATTCATAGATTGGAGGCAGGGGAATGGAAAATTTCAAGTAAATGATATAGTTTCATATATTGTACTAGACCTTTAAAAAAGATTCAATACAAATGTCGAATTGAAAAAGTTGATTTAGATTTTAGAAATATTAGAAATGATGAAGAATATTAGGTAGATAAATCTGAATATCAAAAATCTTTAAATGGAAAATTCATGAGACTTGTCTTAATTGAGCAAGTTTATAACTCAAAAATGAGTTTAGAAAACTTAATGCAAAATGGGTTGAAAGCTGCTCCACAAGGACCAATAAAACCAAATGAAATTTTGACACAATATATTGAAACTAATTTTAATGACTTGAATCAGAACGAAATTTATCCAGACATGGTCAACGAAGACTCAAATGCTTATGAAGGGATAAAAAAACAAGTTGTTGTAAATAAATATGAAAGAAGTTCAATTGCAAGAAATAAATGTATAGAATTTCATGGGACATCTTGTAAGATTTGTAATCTTGACTTTTTTGAAAAATATGGAGAAATAGGAAAAGGATTTATACATGTGCACCATATAATACCAATTCATAAAATTGGAAAAGAATATAAAGTTAATTACAAAGAAGATTTAATTCCTGTATGCCCAAATTGTCACGCAATGTTGCATAGAAAAGTTGATGGGAAAGAATTGGAAATTGAAGAATTAAAATTAATAATAAGAAATTATTTCAATTAATCGGGTTACCTCTAATGTTAAATATAATCAAGGATATTGTATAGTCCCTAACGGGACAAAAGAGATAAACTAATACGAATTTCTACCAGTATTTAGTTCCTAACGGAACAATAATAGTAAATTGATAAGAAAAAATCATAAATGAACAATCTTAATTTTTAGAAAATATATTTCCAAATCAGAAAGGATTGCCTTTTATATTTACTATTACAATTATTCCGTTAGGAATTAAATGTTGGTAGCAAAAAAAGGAATCCACACCCCAATAAAGTCCCGTAGGGACGAAACATATGGCAAATACCTATACACAAATACACATTCATTTTGTTTTCGCAGTAAAATTTCGTCATGGAATTATACAATCCAAGTGGAAAGAAGACTTGTATAAATATATGACGGGTATAATTCAAAACGATAATCATAAACTTTTGGCAATAAACGGGATGCCAGATCATATTCATATTCTGATTGGTTTAAGACCAGCACAATCCATTTCTGATTTAATGAAGAATGTAAAACAAAGTTCTTCAAAATGGATAAATGAAAATAAATTGACAAACGGACATTTTGAATGGCAAGAAGGGTATGGTGCATTTTCATATAGCAAATCACAAATCGGTCAGGTAGTAAACTATATTCAAAATCAAGAATTGCACCATAAAAAGAAAACATTTAGGGACGAATACCTTGATTTCCTTGAAAAATTTGAAGTCGACTATGATGATAAATTTATTTTTAAAGAATTGTTTTGAATAGTATAGTCCCTAACGGGACAAAAAAGATAAACTAATACGAATTTCTACTAGTATTTAGTTCCTATTGGGACAACAAAAATGGGATAATGGATTTTTTCGATGGATATTTTAGTTCATAACGAAACAAGATTTGCAATCACAGAAAAGGGTAGCTACTTAATTATCAAATCTTCATTTTCTAAGAAGCTATTCTTGTTGAATTTCCAAATAACCAAATCAATACATCAATTCCCTTTTTAAAATTAATTTCGTAAATTTGCATTTCATAAAAATTAAAAACAATGGAAAACGGAATATACGCTAAATTCAACACCACAAAAGGGGCTATTTTAGTAAAACTAACACACGATTTAACACCGGGTACTGTAGGGAATTTTGTTGCTTTAGCTGAAGGAAACTTAGAGAATAAAGTAAAACCACAAGGAAATAAATACTACGATGGATTAAAATTTCACCGAGTAATTCCTGATTTCATGATTCAAGGTGGATGTCCACAAGGAACTGGAACAGGTGATCCGGGATACAAATTTGACGATGAATTTCACCCAAGCTTAAAACACGATAAACCAGGGGTTTTGGCTATGGCTAACTCAGGACCAGGAACAAACGGTTCTCAATTTTATATTACTCATGTACCAACTTCTTGGTTGGATAATAAACATACGGTTTTTGGACATGTAGTTGAAGGTCAGGATATCGTTGACGCAGTAGCTCAAGGTGATGTTTTGGAAACTTTAGAAATTGTAAGAGTTGGTGAAGAAGCTCAAAAATGGAATGCTGTTGAGGCTTTTAGAACTTTTGAAGGTTCTCGTGCAAAACGCGAAGCTGCTGAACGTGAAGCTGCTGAAGCGGAGATGGAAAAATTAGCTGCCGGTTTCGAAAAAACAGAAAGTGGTTTACGTTACCAATTCATCCAAAGAGGTTCTGGTAAAAAAGCCGAAAATGGGAAAACCGTTTCTGTTCATTACACGGGACAACTTCCTGACGGAAAAGTTTTTGACAGTTCATATCCAAGAAAAAAACCAATCGAATTCCCATTAGGAAGAGGAAATGTAATAGAAGGCTGGGACGAAGGAATTGCCCTATTGCAAGTTGGTGACAAAGCACGTTTTGTGATTCCATCGCATTTAGGATATGGCTCTCGTGGTGCAGGAGGAGTAATTCCACCAAATGCCACTTTGATTTTCGACGTAGAATTAATGGACGTAAAATAATATTTGGTTTTTTACAATCCATTTTAGATTGCCAAAACCAGTAAAATTAAGAATCCCAAGACTTTTCAAAAAGTTTTGGGATTTTTTTATAATAGTATGGAACTTATTCTTGACAGAGAAAAAAAGAACAACTACTTCCACTTAATATTGCAACCCAAACTTGGTTTCTGATTTGGATTAATAATCCTATTGTAAATTACACTGTCAATAGCACCTCGCAAATCGTTGCCGCTAACCGGAATACCGTTTCCAGGTCGGCTATCATCCAATTGCCCACGATATACCAATCGGTCTTGATTGTCAAATAAGAAAAAATCAGGTGTGCAAGCGGCATCATAAGCTTTGGCTATAGCCTGTTTTTCGTCATACAAATAAGGAAAATCCATCTTATTTTCAAATGCAAATTCCGTCATCAATTCAGGGGAATCTTGTGGATATTTTGTCACATCATTACTGGAAATGGCAATAATACCAATTCCCTG
>JBJOQF010000226.1:0-4515 GCA_046050185.1 Bacteroidota bacterium | reverse complement strand
TTTTTTAATTTTTCTATCAAATCAGGATCAGTACCTCTTTTGCCATTTTCATAATCTCTAATCCTTGATTGCTGGGTATGAAAAGCCTCCGCCATTTGAGGAATACTCATACCAGCCTCTTGCCTTAATCTTCTCAGTTCTTCTGCTTCTTCTTTAGTTGGTACTGGATATTTTCTCATCATCATTTAATTAGTATCGCAATCATCCCTTGATGTTCAATTAAATATAAACTATACTTAAGTTCATAGAGGTAAAGAATTATGAACTTTTTTGAATTTAACAAACAATTTCCAACTGAACTTGATTGTATAAAGTATTTTATCACAATTAGGTATAATAATAAATCTGTTTGTAGACATTGCGGTAGTGATAGATTAACGCATAGAAGAGATACGCCTAAAAATTTTCAATGTATTGTATGTAATAAAGGTTTTTCAATCTTTAAAGGAACAATATTTGAGAAATCTAACACTGATTTGCGTAAGTGGTTTTACGCTATCCACTTGTTTTTAAATAGTAAAAAAGGTATATCAGGCTATCAGTTACAAAGAGAGATAGGAGTTACCTATAAAACGGCTTGGAGGATGCTTAAGCAAATTAGGCTTGCTATGGGAAACATTGAGAACCAGCAGTTTTTAGGTACTTTGATAGAGGTAGACGAAACTTACGTCGGCGGTAAACCTAGAAAGAAGAATAATAGAGATGATGAGGACGATAAATTGCCACCAGTAAATAAAAGGGGACGGGGTACTAAAAAGAATGTTGTTGTTGGTTGTATTGACAGGGTCAATAAGTCAGTTTTTGCTAAAGTGATGATTAAAAACAACGAGGGTAAGAAATTAACGGGTAAGCAACTATTAGATGTGTTGAACCAAGTTATAACTCAAGATAGTGTCATTATTAGCGATGAGTTTAAAGGGTATAATATACTAGGTAAGAAAACAAGCCATATACATTTAAGAGTAGACCATACGAAAGAATATGTAGCTAGCGGTAACATTCACACCAATAATATGGAGAACTTTTGGGGAACTCTAAAGCGTGGAATACTCGGTATCTATCACTACGTATCAGCTAAACATCTTCAAAAGTATGTTGATGAGTTCGCTTTTAGGTACAATAACAAAGATATGGATTGTATGTTTAATCTATTGGTGAAGCAGGCGGTTTTATAAAATATTCTGATTTAGTTGAGCGAGATATTGAAACAGCAATAGATAACGAATTGAGATACTTAAAATGGAATGATGATAGTAAAGATATAAATTCTTGCAATGTGTATAAACAAAGACCTAAAACAGAGAAGCAAAAAAAGTTATTAGGTGGAAAGCGTCCAGATTATATTTTGTATAAAGATAATTCTGATGAGCCTATTGCTATAATAGAAGCAAAAAAGCCTTATGAAGATATAAATAAAGCACAGCAACAAGGGGTAGAGTATGCAAAGATATTAAATGCTCCAGTTGTTTTTGCAACAGACGACATATATACAAAAACATATCATATAAAAAAACAAGCAAATTTAATTTTAAATAATGAAGAGGTTGATGATTTATTGAATCAATCAACTCTTCTTAATTTCTTACAAAACAATATCTAGAATTCAATAGACAAAAAGGTTTTGCAATCAAGAGAGGAATTAATATCTATATTCAAAACTGTTAATAATCATTTTAGAAAAATGGGAATTAGAAGTGGTCTTGACAGAATAGACTTATTTTCAAATGTCTTATTCCTTAAAGTTATTAGTGAACTTGCGGAAATGAACGACTGTACTATAAATTTACCCCCGAAAGATTATTTATGGGACAATTTTAAAATTAAAAAAGGGCTTGATTTAGTAGATTTTTTAAATAAACAGGCATTTGATTATTTTAAGAAATCTTATGGTGGCGAAGTTTTATCAAAAATAGAAATTTTAAACGGCAAAGAGCGTGTCTTAAATGACATTATTACAAGTTTAGATGATTTATGGCTATCTGATACAAATACAGATATTAAAGGATATGCTTTTGAGTATTTTTTAAGAAATTATGGTGGAGCAGAGACTGACTTTGGAGAATATTTCACGCCACGGCATATTGTAAAAACAATAGTGAAATTATTAAATCCTCAGTTTAGCGAAAAAATATATGATGGTTTTTGCGGAACTGGTGGAATATTGACCGAATCTTTTAAATATATCAAAAGAAGAATGCCCTTAAATTTAGATACAATAAGATGTTAAAAAAACGAAACTGTTTTTGGTGGTGAATTTTCGACAATGTTTAGAATTGCAAAAATGAATATGATTTTAGCAGGAGACGGACACTCAAATATTGCAAGACAAGATAGTTATGAGAAAAAGCAAACCAATAAATTTGATGTTGTAATTACAAATATTCCATTTGGAAACAAAATGAAAACAGATTATCTATCTCAATATGGGTATAACGGAAAGTCTGCGGAAATATGCGGAGTTTTACATTGTTTAGATGCTTTAAATAATCAAAATGAAAATGCACGAGCTGGAATTATTGTGCCAGAAGGTATTTTATTTAATGGAAATAAAGCATATACACAACTTAGAAGAGATTTAGTTGAAAAATATAGCCTAGAAAATGTTGTATCACTTCCAAAGGGGACTTTTACTGATGCTGGAGTTAAAAGTGATATTATAATTATTAAGAAAAAGCCAAACAAAAACAAAAATCATATATGGTATTTTGATTTACAAAATGATGGCTACACTCTAAATAAAGCAAGAACAAAAATAAAAGGGCAAAATGATATCGATGTTTTATTATCTGAAACCTCTTTAAATATTGATGACATTGAAAGATTAAAGAGGATTAATTTTGATGTGCTTTATAAGGATAAAGTAAGAAATAACAAATATGTTTTACTTGCTAATCAGTATAAGGAACAAGTTATTGATAATTTTGCATTTCAAGAGTTTTCTTTATAAGAATTAGAGGAAACAAAACATATAGAATTTAAAAAAGGGAATGCTTTGTCTAAAACAGAAGTTGAAAGTGATGGAATATATGAATGCATTTTATATGGAGAGCTATATACGAAATACAATAATCCATTTATAGATAAAATATACAGCAAAACTAATGTGAAAGGCAAAATTTTGTCTAATTATGGAGATGTATTAATACCGGCTACTACAACCTCAGATGAAGACGGAATTGCAATAGCAAAAACTTTATGTAAAAAAGATGTGGTTATAGGCAACGATATTAATATTATCAGGATACATGGTCAAGACAAAATCAATCCGCAATATTTATCACTAGTTTTAAACTATACGTTGAAAAATGAACTAGCAAAATATGCAAGAGGGGCAAATATCTTACATCTAAGTAATAATGATATAAAAAAAATAAAAATCCCCCTTCCGCCTTTAGAAGAACAAAAAAAATAGTTTTCGAACTTAATAATTATCAAAAAGTGATTGATGGAGCAAGGCAAGTTGTTGACAATTGGAATCCGAGCTTGGAGGTTGCTGGTAGTTATGAAATGAAGGATTTAGGTGATATTGCAAAATTGGTGAGAGGTCCATTTGGTGGAAGTTTAAAAAAAGAAATTTTTGTTAAAAGTGGCTTTAAAGTTTATGAACAGTCTAATTGTATTAAGAATGATGTTCAAATTGGTAATTATTACATTACAGAATCAAAATACAATGAAATGATAAGATTTGCAGTTCAAGAAAATGATATCTTAATGAGCTACTCTGGAACTATAGGTAAAGTATTGTTACTAAACAATTACTTTGAGAAAGGTATTATAAATCAAGCGTTATTAAAGATAACTCCTATGCACTTAGTTTTTCCTAAATACTTATATTGGTACATATTATCAAAAATAAACTTTGATAATAGGGTATGGCAATTCAAAATATTGCTTCTGTTTCTGAATTAAAAAATATAAAAATAATATTACCGTCAATTGAAATCCAAAAAAGAATTGTAGAACAAATTGAAAACGAAAGAAAAATTGTTGAATCTTTAAAGCAATTAATAAAACTTCAAGAAGAGAAAATTAAAAATAAAATCAACTTACTTTTATTAAAAGAACAAAAGCAAGAAAAATAATCAAAAAAGTGTTTAAAATTGTAGATATATATTATAATTTATTGAACCATCAAGGGATGATTGCGTAATTTTATATAAAACCGATTTATTTCATTTTACTATATTTATTAGTAAAATATAACTTGCCCTTAGCTCTAGATCAAAATTAATTGTATCATCAGTTAATTTTACCAGTTTATCATATTGTTTAGTAAGGTAACTAATCGATACTGGCATTAATTGATCTAAAAATTTCTTTTCTAAAGGCGATAATGCAACTTCATGGCCGGATAGTTTTTTACAGACTCGTACAATTAAATTTTGAGCATTGCTTGTAAACTTAACCCATAATTCCCTATCTTTTGAACTAAAATCTTTAAGATAAGCTAAATGCTCATCAATTTTAGTTGTTTTAAGAAACGGCCTTACATAATAGTCATCCACCTGTTTGCTT
>JBJOQF010000225.1:0-11675 GCA_046050185.1 Bacteroidota bacterium | reverse complement strand
GTTGTATGTTTATTGCAATTTCTAAATCACTATGGAATACTTGATTGATAGTATCTGTAGTAGCTTTATTGTAATGACTTACTAAATTTACTACAGTATATAAAATGGTTCCGAAAAGAATTGGGAATACTTTATTTATTTGAATTAAATTGCAAAATTCATAAACTGCAATTATAAGAAAGATTCCAAATAGAATAAAAAAGCTTTCCGTTGAATATAAAATAGAAGCGAGTAATAGTAGTATATAAATAGCTCCTGATATACCTCGTTTTAGAGTTTCATTCATTTTAAAGGTCTTCTAAAAGCAATAAATATAGATTTTTTGCCGAACTTCCGTATTGTGTAAAATCTTCCTCTTTCGCTTTTTCGAAATATTTTATTGTAGTTATATTGGTAGGATAATCTGTTTGGTATTTCTTCTTTATGGCACTAAGTCCATCACTTTTAACATCAAGAATCTGGCTTGTTTGAGCTAAAATGATAATGTTTGCAGGTAATTCATTTGGTTTGTTTTGTTTAATCTGTTTTGAAGAGAATAATATAGAACCATCTTCAGCGATCAAATTTTCACAACTTGCAAGAAGGAATTTAGGATTTTTAGGTTTGTCATAATTAAGCTTATTGTCATCTAATATTCCAAAAAGGGCAGGTTCATAACATAAAGCTTCATTTTCAAACCAGTCGTTTTCTTCGAGTATATTTTCAAATTGTTCGGTTACTTCTTCAGAGTTTTCACAGTATAAAAATTTACCACCATTTTTTTTAAAATTGTAAATAAATTTTTCATCTATAGCGGTAGTATTATCAGCAAGTGATTTACTAAATTCACTCTCTTTATCTTCCTCGGAAGCCGAATTGCTAGGGCCAAAAAATTTTCTAAAAAGACTCATATTCTTTTGAACTACTTGATTTATTATTTGAAAACGCTCAAAGATAAAAAAATCTTAATTCAAAAGAGGTTTTTGAATTAAGATTTTAAAAATAATTAAATAATTACGTTTTTTTTTAAGAGACTACTTCCTCAAGATTTTCATCAAATGTTCTTTTTCCAAAAATAGCTTCTAAATCATCTTTAAAAATAACTTCTTTTTCAATTAAAATATCTGCAAGTTGATTTAGTTTGTCTTTATTTTCTTCTAATATATCAATAGCTCTTTTGTATTGACTTTCAATAAGTAATGAGATTTCTTCGTCAATAATTTTAGCTGTTTCTTCAGAATATGGTTTTGAAAAACTGTATTCACTTTGTCCACTTGAATCATAATAAGTAACATTACCTATTTTTTCATTCAAACCATAAATAGTAACCATAGCACGAGCTTGTTTAGTTACTTTTTCTAAATCACTTAATGCGCCAGTAGAAATTCTGTTGAATGTTACTTTTTCTGCAGCTCTTCCGCCCATTGTGGCACACATTTCGTCCAGCATTTGATCAGGACGAACAATTAGTCGTTCTTCAGGTAAATACCATGCTGCACCTAAACTTTGTCCTCTAGGAACGATAGTTACTTTTATTAACGGAGCGGCATGTTGAAGCATCCAACTTACAGTTGCGTGACCAGCTTCATGGATTGCAATTGCTTTCTTTTCTTCTGGAGTTACAATTTTATTTTTCTTTTCAAGACCACCTACAATTCGGTCAACAGCATCAAGGAAATCTTGTTTGTCAACGGCTGCTTTATTGTGTCTTGCAGCAATCAAGGCTGCTTCATTACATACATTGGCAATATCAGCACCAGAAAAACCAGGAGTTTGTTTTGCTAAAAAGTCAGTATCCAAACCTGCTATTTTTTTCAAAGGAGCTAAGTGTACTTTGAAAATTTCAGCTCTTTCTCTAATATCTGGTAAGTCTACAAAAATTTGTCTGTCAAAACGACCCGCACGCATTAAAGCTTTGTCAAGAACATCAGCTCTATTTGTAGCAGCCAATACGATTACATTTGAATTGGTTCCAAAACCATCCATTTCAGTAAGTAATTGGTTTAATGTATTCTCGCGTTCGTCATTTCCACCTGACATATTGCTTTTTCCTCGGGCTCTA
Organism: Bacteroidota bacterium; assembly: GCA_046050185.1. GTDB lineage: Bacteria > Bacteroidota > Bacteroidia > Flavobacteriales > Flavobacteriaceae > Flavobacterium. The sequence goes on along the minus strand of JBJOQF010000225.1, from coordinate 9,634 downwards.
CCTACTGCATCAATCTCATCAATGAAAATGATAGCTGGAGATTTTTCTTTGGCTTGTTTGAATAAGTCGCGTACACGTGAGGCACCTACACCTACAAACATTTCGACAAAATCAGAACCGGATAAAGAGAAGAATGGTACTTGTGCTTCACCTGCAACTGCTTTGGCTAATAGTGTTTTTCCTGTTCCTGGAGGCCCTACAAGTAAAGCTCCTTTTGGAATTTTACCTCCAAGATTGGTATATTTTTCAGGATTTTTCAAGAATTCTACAATTTCTTGTATTTCTTCTTTTGCTCCTTCCAGTCCGGCTACATCTTTGAAAGTAGTTTTAATATCTGTTTTTTCATCAAAAAGTTTAGCTTTTGATTTTCCAATATTGAAAATTTGTCCACCGCCGCCACCGCTGCCACCTGACATTTTTCTCATTATAAAAATCCAAACACCAATGATGATGATGATAGGTAATAAACTGATTAAAATATCGCTCCAATTATTTTTTGGTAAGAAGTTGAAATCTTTCAATTTACCTTCATTGACTGCTTTTTCAAGTTTAGTTTGGAATATTTGATCATTACCAATATCAAAAGAGTAATGAGGACCTTTATTAGGTCTGTCAAAAATATCTTTTGATACTTTTTTGTGTATTGGGTCTTTTAGAGCTGCAGCATTTAGGTATACTTCTGCTTCTGTTTTATTGTAAACAATAACTTTTTCAATTTGACCTTTTTCTAAAAAATTATTAAATTTAGAAGAAGTTAATTGTGATGGTTCTTGTAAACTAGATCCGCCAGTTATAAAACTTATAAACAAGAAAATTAATAATATTGCTGTATAAATTAACCAAGGACTTATTTTAAATTTATTCGAATTTGGATTATTATCTTTAGCCATTAGAAGTTTGTTTCTTTAGTATTTATTTTCGATTGTAGTGATTTTTGCATCTCCCCAAAGACTCTCAATATTGTAATATTCTCGTATGTGTTTCTGAAAAACATGTACTACAATATTTACATAATCCATAAGAACCCATTCTGCATTATCAGTTCCTTCAACATGCCAAGGCTTGTCTTTTAATTCTTTTGAAACTGTTTTTTGTATAGAGTTAACGATAGCATTAACTTGAGTGTTTGAATTTCCATTGCAGATGATGAAATAGTCACAAACTGCAGTGTCTATTTCTCTTAAATCAAGAACATCGATGTCATTTCCTTTTACCTCTTCTATTCCTTTAATGATATTCGCCAATAGCAAATCATTGTTTATAATCTTTTTCGCCATGAATTATTTTTAAATAAGTTTGTAAAGTTACCATTTTTTGTGATTATTTTTGAAACTTAACACAATATTAAATTCTATTTTACAAAAAAAGATATATGAAAGTTATCAAACTCGATGCCATAGATTCTACAAATGAATTCCTAAAAGGGTTATCGAACAAACAGGAACTGGAAAATTTTACTGTTGTTACTGCTGAAAGCCAATCTAAAGGTAAAGGACAAATGGGAGCTGTTTGGATTTCGGAGTCTGGTAAAAACTTAATAATGAGTCTTTTGATTAAGGATTTTTTATCGAATATTTGTGAAATATACAATTTGAATATAGCAGTTTCACTTGCTGTAATTGATGTTTTGGAAACGTATAAGATTCCTGATCTAAGTATAAAATGGCCAAACGACATATTGTCATACAATAAAAAAATAGGAGGCATTTTGATAGAAAACAGTATCAAAAGTGATGGTACTATTATTTCTATTGTTGGCTTAGGGCTAAATGTGAATCAAACTAATTTTGAAAACTTGCCTAAAGCATCTTCTTTAGCGGTTATTTGTGAAAAACAATTTGATAAGGAAGAATTGTTTTTTTCGATTATGGCCAAAATAGAATCGAATATAAAATTATGGAAACAACAATCGGATTTTTTATGGTCTGACTACACTAAAAAACTATTTAAAAAAGGGATTCCAATGCCTTTTTCAAATCAGAATAATCAAAATTTCATGGGAATTATTCAAGGTGTATCTTCTGTTGGAAAGCTTCAAGTTCTTTTGGAAGATGATCGTATTTCTGAATTTGACATTAAAGAAATTCAAATGTTGTATTAATTTTTGACAGTATAAAACAAAAAACCTTTCAGTTTAACACTAAAAGGCCTTTAATTTATTTTAAAAATAGGTTTTTATAATTTTACCATGTTAGTAGCCAATGTTTCGATGAATTTTCCAATAGGACCTTTTATCATCATGGCCATCATAGGATTAAAATCTCCTTCAAAATCAAGTTGAACATCACTTGAATTGTCTGAAACAGTATCAATATTTGCGATTAAAGTAAATGGAAGTTTATCACTTGCAGCACCCAAAACAATTTTGTTTGGAGCTACCTTCTCTTTCATTTTCAATTTTATTTCCGGCATGCCTTTTAACCCAAAAATGAATGCATCGTCACCAATAACTTCAAATTTAGCAATAGTTTCAGGCATTAGTTTTTCGAAATTTTTCACATCGCTCAATAAATCAAATAATTCTTGAGCTGATTTAGGAACAGTAACTTTTGGACTTTGTAAGTTCATAGTGGATGTATCTTTAAATTTTTAAACTTCGATGTTCCAAGTTGACGGACTCACGTTCCATTCTCTTAAGGTTTGTTCTTCTTCTTCAGTAATGTATTTTTTGGCAACAGCCAAATTCAATAAATTTTGATAATTACTGAGTGTAAATAAATCAATATGTGCAGCTGCAAAGTTTTGGTCTGCAACATCAAAACCATAAGTGAAAATAGCTGCCATTCCTTTTAGGTTGGCGCCAGCTGCACGCAAAGCTTCAACGGCAAGCAAGCTACTGTTTCCAGTACTTATCAAGTCTTCTACAACGACTACGTTTTGTCCTTTTTGTAAAAAACCCTCTACTTGGTTTAATCTTCCATGTTTTTTTGCTTCTGGTCGAACATATACAAAAGGTAATCCTAAACTTTCGGCGACAAGCATTCCAATTCCTATTGCTCCAGTGGCAACTCCGGCAATAACATCAGGTTTGCCAAATTGTTTTTCAATATTTTTGGCAAACTCATCCCGAACATAATTTCTTATGACTGGAAATGAGAGTATTAATCGGTTATCACAGTAAATAGGAGATTTCCATCCGGAAGCCCATGTAAAAGGATTTCTTGGATTCAATTTAATTGCATTTATTTGCAAAAGCAATTCGGCTGTTTTTTCGGCTGTTTCTTTATTAAAAATCATAGTACAAATGTATAAAGTTTTTGTTAACGACAAACCACTTTTTTTGACAAATCACATCTCCAAAGAGACTGATTTTCAGCTTTTTTTATTAGAAAGTATTGACATAGAGCAGCTTATAGTAAAAATATTTCAAAATAAAATTCAAAAAGCCTACTTATATCACCCTGATGAAAGGGAGATTATGAAGACTTTGAAAGCAAAAATTCCTGTTAATAAAGCAGGTGGCGGCTTAGTTTACAATAAAAAAGGGGAAGTTTTATTTATTTTCAGAAACGGAAAATGGGATTTGCCTAAAGGCGGTATCGAAAAAGGGGAAGAAATTGAAGTCACAGCCATGCGAGAAGTAGAGGAGGAGACAGGTGTAAATGGTCTAACAATATCCCATAAACTTCAAAAAACCTATCACATTTTTAGACGCAATGGAAAATATAAATTAAAAATTACGCATTGGTTCGAAATGCAATCTGATTTTGAAGGGACTCCTCAAGGACAACTAGAAGAAGGAATCGAAAAAGTTGCTTGGATGAATCCGGAACAAATTAAGGAAGCTTTAAAAAATTCCTACGAGAACATTAAGTTATTGTTTGAAGAAGAAAAGAGTCTTCATTCATAAATTAATGCTGTTTTGGGCGTGCCACCAGTAATAAAAATGGGCTAATCAACATTATAGTGATTAGCCCATTTTTTTTACCGCTGTCAGGCTATCCGCAGCACATGGTGCTTTGCTTCAAATGAAATTCACTGAACTCCGATGAAAATAAGTGAAATGTGAAGTAATCCTTCACGCGGGAGCAGTGGTCAGTATGCTTCAGATGTAAGAATTTGTATTGTGAACTATGTTTTTAACCTTTGTTTAAGTTTTAACCTTTGACAAGGATTATCAAAAATACCACTCTTTAAACTTTGGGATTTTCCTCTGTCAAACTTGAAAATGTAACTGGGATCTACGACGGAATACTAAAAATTGAATATTTTTTACTTGAGTACGGACAGTTCGCGAACTGTCCCTTCATTTTTTAATTACCTTTGCAAAATGAATAAGAAACACCATTCCAATAACATATTATTGAATTTAGGTATCGAAAGCCTGAATGAAATGCAAGAAGTAGCACAAGATGCTATTTTAAATGATAATAATGTTTTATTACTTTCACCAACAGGTTCTGGGAAAACCCTGGCTTTTTTGTTGCCTGTTTTAGAAATGTTACAACCAGAAATTCAATCAGTTCAATGTTTAATTTTAGTTCCATCTCGTGAATTAGGGTTGCAAATTGAACAAGTTTGGAAAAAAATGGGAACTGATTATAAAGTAAATGTGTGCTACGGCGGACATTCCATTGATACCGAAATTAAGAATTTAAGCAATCCACCAGCAGTTTTAATAGGAACGCCGGGACGAATTGCAGATCATATCGACAGAGGAACTTTCAGACTTGATAAAATCCAAACGTTGATTCTGGATGAATTTGATAAATCATTGCAATTGGGTTTCCATGAGCAAATGTCATTTATCATTGGAAAATTGACCAAACTTAATAAACGTGTTTTGGTTTCGGCGACTTCTGATATTGAGATTCCAAGATATACTCGAGTGGTGAACCCAACAATTTTAGATTTCATTCCAGAACATGAGCAAGAAACGAATCTTTCCATGAAAATGGTCGTTTCTAAGGAAAAAGACAAAATAGGTAGTTTGTTTAATTTGATTTGTTCGTTGAAATCGCAATCGGCAATTGTTTTTTGTAACCATCGTGATGCTGCAGAACGCATTAGCGAGACGTTGAACGAAAAAGGAATTTATGCCACGTATTATCATGGCGGAATGGATCAGGATGAGAGAGAACGCGCTTTAATCCAGTTTAGAAACGGAAGTGTAAGTTATTTAATCACAACTGATTTAGCTGCTCGTGGACTTGATATCCCCGAAATGAATCACGTAATTCATTATCATTTGCCATTAAAAGAAGACGAATTTACCCATAGAAACGGTCGTACAGCTCGTATGTTAGCTTCAGGAACGGCATATATTGTTGCTCATGAAAGTGAGAAAAAAATGGATTACATTGATTATGGGATGGGTGTTTTGAAAGTAGAAAATGCGACTTCATTACCAAAACCACCAGAATTCCAGACGATTTATATCAGCGGTGGAAAGAAAAATAAATTGAATAAAATTGACATCGTAGGTTTCTTTTCTCAAAAAGGAAAACTGGAGAAAGGCGATTTAGGATTAATCGAAGTAAAAGATTTTATCTCTTTTGCGGCAGTGAAATACAACAAAGTAAAAGAGTTACTGAACGCCATTAAAGACGAAAAAATGAAAGGCAAGAAGTTTAAAATTGAAGTGGCCAGAAAAGTGATTAAGAAAGAAGAGGAGTAGTTAGTGGTGAATCGTGAAAAGTAAAAAGTGAATAGTGAATAGTGAGAAGTCAAACCCTTATATTTTTAAACTTACACACTTTTTAGTATAGTTTTAATTTAAAAATCGTTAGCAGTAAATTGACTACTAACGATTTTTATTTTGGGATTATCCCATAAAGTGTGTAAGTAAAAAACGGATCTATGAATACAACCATTCGCTACTCACTAAAAAAGAGCTATATTTTCTTCACGTATTGTGTAATGATTACAATCTGCTGACCATCAACTTTTCCTTCAATATATTCTGCATTTTCATGGTCCAGTCTAATGTTACGCACTGCAGTTCCTTGTTTAGCAACCATGCTAGAACCTTTTACTTTCAAATCTTTGATTAAAACTACAGAATCTCCGTGTTCTAGGATTACTCCGTTGCTGTCACGGTGAATCACTTTATTTTCATCATCTTCACCTTCTCCTGTTGCTTGAGCCCAAACTAAAGTATCTTCGTCTAAATACATTTGGTCCAATAATTCTTGAGGCCAACCAGCTGCACGAAGGCGACTTAACATTCTCCATGCTACAACTTGTACTGGAATATGTTCACTCCACATACTGTCATTTAAACATCTCCAATGGTTTAAATCTACAGTAGTAGGATTTTCAATTTGATCGATACAGGTGCTACACGCTAAAATACTTTCGTCTATTCCACCTTTTTTTGTAGGTAACACTTGGTATACTTTTAGGTTTTCAGTTGCACCACAAAGTTCACATTTTGATCCGCTGCGTTTATTTAATTCTCTTTCTATACTCATGTCTAATGGCTTTTATTTTTGGCGAAAATACGGCTAAATAGCGCTTTTTACAAATTTATATTACAGACTAAATTTTCAGTATTTATATGCTAATGTAAATTAACGTTACTATTGTGCCGTCAGGTACATAATATTGGTAGTAATTTTTTTAAAAATTCATTAGCGTGCCGTAGGGTATGCAACAAAACAATGAATGTTATGTACCTACGGCACTTTAAATATTATAGAAATCGCATAACCTACCAATATTCTCTACCTTACGGCACAAAAAAGGTTTTAAAACCTCTTATAGTATCTGCCGTTTGGACACATTTAAAAATAGAACACAGATAACACGGATTGAACAAATTAACACTGTGTTCTATTCTAATGTATAAAAAATTGTATCTACACGGTAGCTGATAGTATTTAGTTTTTGTTAGCAGGTTACTAGTCACTATTTCACTCGAACCGCATCAGGAACAAGCATTTCATATTGACCTCCATTGCGGATTACATCTCTCACAATACTGGAACTGATATATGATGTTCCTGCAGCAGTCAATAAAAACACGGTTTCTATTTTAGATAAGCGTCTGTTAGTGTGGGCAATGGCTTTTTCAAATTCGAAATCAGCAGGATTTCGCAAGCCACGAAGTATAAAATCGGCTTTAATTTTATGGCACAAATCGATAGTCAAACCTTCGTATGTAATCACCGAAACTTTAGGTTCGTTTTTGAATGTTTCTTCGATAAATCGTTTTCTTTCTTCTAGTGAAAACATGTATTTTTTTTCGGCATTGACACCAATGGCAATTACGATTTCATCAAATAAAGGAATGCTTCTTTTGATGATGTCTTCATGGCCTAAAGTGATGGGGTCAAATGAACCTGGGAATATGGCTTTTCTCATTTAATTTGAGTTTCAAGTTTAAGGTTTCAAGTTTTTTGTAAAGTTGATTCTTGAAATGATTATTTAATCTCTAAGCAGGCTATTTCGGAATAAGCAGCGGAACTAATAAAATCTTTAATGATTGCATTTCTAGAGTTTATAATATCTGCCAAAAAATCAGTTTTTGTATTACCAAAACGCAACCAAATTATTTTTGGCGGATGTCCTTTGAAATTTGATAAGTCAAAAAAATCGGCATCAAAAGTTACAATAGTAAATTTATTTTCTTTGGCATATTTCCATATTTCAACATCTGAATAATTTTCAATTCCAAGTTGTCTGACTTGTTTTGCTTCAGGGAAATTTGCTTCAATTTTAGAGATAATTCTAAAAGAAATATTTTGGTCAAACAATAAAATCACGATGCAATTTGAATTTTATGCTCTCTATCTGCAGCATAGGCTAAGCAAGCTTTGATTTGATTTTCGTTAAGTTCCGGAAAGTCTTCAATGATTTCATTTGTTGTCATTCCGTTTGCCAGCCAATTCAAAACATCAAAAACTGTAATTCGGGTACCAATTATTGTTGGTTTACCAAAACGAACTTCGGAATTTATTGCGATATATTGTTTGTAATCAATCATAATGATTTTGTTTTATACAAAGTTAACGAAATAATCAGTTATTCAGGTAAAGCCAATTCTATCGCATTTGTAAACAAATCTTCTAATGAAATTCCTGCTGCTTTGGCTTGTTGCGGGATTAAACTTTCAGTGGTTAGACCCGGAATTGTGTTCATTTCCAGCATGTGCGGTTCTCCGTTTACGATAATAAATTCGCTTCTTGAAAACCCTTTCATTTTCAGTACATCGTAAGCGCGTTTAGCTATTTCGTTTACTTTTTGGGTCATTTCATCTGAGATTCTGGCTGGTGTGATTTCTTGTGATTTTCCAAGATATTTAGCTTCATAATCGAAGAAATCATTTTCAGAAACGATTTCGGTTATTGGTAAAACGATTACGGTTCCTTTATAATTGATAACACCTACGGAAACTTCAGTTCCATCAAGGAAACTTTCTATGATGATTTCGTTGTCTTCTTTGTATGCCGTTTCGATAGCGATAGGCAATTCTGTTGCAGTTTTAACTTTTGAAATTCCAAAACTGGAACCGGCTTTATTTGGTTTTACAAAACAAGGTAATCCTACTTTGGTTATAATTTCTTCGGTATTTATGATGTCCCCTTTGTTTAGGTAATAAGAAATAGCCGTTTTTATTCCGTATGGTTTTAAAACCGATAATAAATCACGTTTGTTGAACGTTAAAGCTGCTTGGTAATAATCGCAGGCTGTTTGTGGAATTTGCAGTAATTCGAAATAGGCTTGCATTAATCCATCTTCGCCCGGAGTTCCGTGAATGGCATTGAAAACGCAATCGAAAGTGATTTTGTTTCCGTTTACCGTTACTGAAAAATCATTTTTATCAATAGGAAATTCGGCATCATTAGCATCAACATAAACCCATTTTTCTTTGAAAATATGGATTCGGAATCCGTTGTATTTAGTTTTATCAAGAAATTGATATACGACGTTTCCGCTGATAAGTGAGATTTTATACTCGCTGGAATATCCGCCCATGATGATGGCAATGTTTTTCATTTTTTGGGTTTTATGTTTTTGGGTTGTAAAAAAATGTTATTTGAAATGATTTGTCCTAGAGCCCCGATAGCAGTGTAAATCCTTTTTATCAGCCTTTTCGGCTGGTAAAAAGATTGTAACGAATAGCGGGAAATAGCTCCAAAAAGCATTAAACAAAATTATCATTTTTTTTGAAACGAAATAGCTTTATCTTTGTCGCATATAAAAATAAATTTATGAGTTTACGTAAGTATCTTACAAGCCGTGTCTTTTTTGGGCAAGTATTTATTGCTCTTGCTATTATTGCCGTTTTGGGCTATTTGTTTATGCATTGGTTGACATTTACAACTGATCATGGTCATGAAATTGCTGTTCCGGATTTACGCAAGCTGACTGAAGAACAAGTTGAAGATAAATTGGATGAATTGGATTTAGACTATGTTCTTTTGGATAGTGTGGATTTTAGAAGTGATTTCCCTAAGTTTAGTGTGGTGGAGCAAGATCCATTGCCAGGAACGAAAGTTAAAGTAGGTAGAAAGGTTTATATCAAAATTAACGCTTCGGGATTTTCGTCTGTGCGAATTCCTGATTTGATTGAAAAAACATATCGCGAAGCAGTACCAACATTGAAAGCTTTAGGCCTTGAAGAAGGAACTATTACTTATGTTCCAAATCTTGGAAAAGACATGGTACTGGAAATGCGTTACAAAGGCAG
>JBJOQF010000224.1:0-8850 GCA_046050185.1 Bacteroidota bacterium | reverse complement strand
GCGTATGCTTTTGCTAAAAAAATATATAATCATTCCAGCAGTCACAGTTTTCACTGTGACTCTGTTTTTTGGGTGTGAAAGTAATTTTAAAGAAGTGCAAAAAATAAACTTTTCTGAGTTTGTTCCCAGTGGTGATGCTGATAATGTAAATTTAAAATATACAGATTCAGGATTTATAAAAGCGATTTTAGTTAGCCCTAAAATGTTAGATTTCTCAAGTGTAGATTTCCCATTTACTGAATTTCCTAAAGGGGTTGATGTTACTTTGTATGATAACAAAGCAAAAAAAACATTTATAACCTCAAATTACGCTGTTTCTTATAAGGGGACCGGTATTATTGATTTGCAGGGAAAGGTAAAAATCAAATCAGAAAACGGTCAGACCATGGAAACGGAACAATTGTATTACGATCAAAAAAACGAGTGGTTTTTTACGGAGAAAAAGTTTAAATTTACGGATCTTAAAGGAACGTCAAACGGTCAGGGAATCGATTTTAGTAAAGATTTTAAAGTGATTAATTCACAAAGAATAACCGGTGAAATTCAAACCGCCGAATAAATTTATAAATTATATATGAGCTACTTAAAATACACCCCATACATTTATCTTATTTTTGGAGCGTACTTCATTTATGATGGAGTTGCAAAATTAAATGCAACTGACGATACACCTTGGTTAAGTTTTATTATAGCAGGATTAGCAATTTTTATGTTTTTCTTTCGATTGAAATTTGCTAAAAAATTTGAAGACCGAAATAAAAAATCCTAGCACATGGAAATTAGTATTATAATATTGTGTCTAATACTATGTGCGTTTTTCTCAGGAATGGAGATAGCTTTCATTTCTTCCAATAAAATTTATCTTGAAATAGAAAAAAAGCAAGATAACTTCGTTTCTAAAATACTTACAAAGCTTACCGAAAAACCTTCTAAATTTATAGCTGCCATGCTTATTGGAAACAATATAGCATTAGTTGTTTATGGGTTTTTTATGGGCGAATTATTAATGAACTGGATTGAAACTTTGGGATTTCATTTTTCGAGTTTGTTGGATTTGTTTCTTCAAACACTCCTTTCCACATTAATTGTTTTGATTACTGCAGAGTTTTTACCTAAAGTGTTCTTTCAAATTTATGCGAATATATTAATAAAGTTTTTTGCAGTTCCGGCATATATTTTTTATATGTTGTTCTATTTTATATCTACTTTTTTTATCTGGGTTTCTGATTTTGTTTTGAAAAAATTCTTTAAAACTGAAGGTGACCAAGTACAACTTTATTTCAGTAAAGTAGAGCTTGGAAATTATATTACGGAACAAATGAGTACTGTTGAAGATAATGAAGAGGTTGACTCAGAAATACAAATATTTCAAAATGCTTTGGAATTTTCAGGTGTAAAAGCAAGAGATGTTATGAGTCCCAGGACTGAAATTGCCGCGATTGATTTGTATGATTCAATAGCAGAGTTGCATAAGTTGTTTATTGAAACAGGGTATTCTAAAATCGTCGTCTATGAAAATTCATTGGATGATATTGTAGGATATGTGCATTCATTCGATTTGTTTAAAAAGCCAAATAGTATCAAGGAAATTGTAATTGCTGTAGAATTTGTTCCGGAGACAATTTACATTAAAGATGCAATGAATTTGTTGACCAAAAAAAGGAAAAGCGTAGCAGTTGTTTTGGATGAATATGGAGGAACTTCAGGGATTATTACCATAGAAGATATTGTGGAAGAGCTTTTTGGCGAAATAGAAGATGAACACGATTCAGAAGAAGAACTAATTGAAAATGAACTTGGAGACGATACGTATATTTTTTCAACCCGACTCGATGTGGAGTATTTGAATCAGACTTATAAATTTCATATTCCGGAAAGCGATTCTTACGGGACACTAGGTGGTTTTATAGTGGATCACACTAAAGAAATTCCTCAAAAAGGAGCCGTAATTACCATAGGAACCTTTCATTTTATTATAGAAGAAGCCACAAACAAGAAAATAGAATTAGTTAAAATGTCGCTAAGAGACTGATTTTTTTTAGAAAATTGAAATTTCTTGTAAAATAAAACGCTACTACTATAATTATTAATTAGATAATTGTATTTTCGCAAACTGAATATAAAAATTAACAACAATAAAAATGGCAGTTTTAGCAAAAATTAGACAACGTTCCGCCTTATTAATAGCAGCTATTGCTATCGCATTATTTGCATTTATAATACAAGATCTTATCGGTAAAGGTGGCCTTGGTCAAAACACCAAAGATGTGGGAAGCATTGATGGAAAAGATATTTCTTTTGAAGATTTTAGAATCAAAGTGAGCAATGTTGAGAAAAGTCAAGAAGGAATTACTTCTACGGCTGCGGCTAACAGAGTTTGGGATCAAGAAGTTTCTGTAGCTTTACTGACTTCTGAATTTGATAAATTAGGCTTAAGAGTAGGGGAAAAACACTTATTGGAAGTTTTAAAAGCAGATGAAAATATTGGTAAAAATCCATTGTTTTTGAATGCAGCAGGTATGTTTGATATTGCAAAATTCAAAGAATATTTCAAATCAAATCCAGCTCAGTCTCAATACTTGAAAGACAGAGAAAAAGATGCTGAATTGAACGCAAAATATCAAATTTACAATACTTTGATAAAAGCAGCTGTTTATACTACTGAAAGCGAAGGAAAGTTGAAATATGAAATGGAAGCTAACAAAGTAAATTTTGCTTACGTTGCTGGTTTATATTCTACCATTAAAGACAGTGACGTTAAAATCACTGATGCTGAGATTGTAGATTTCATGAAGAAAAATGAAAAAAAATACAAAGCAGACGAATCTCGTGAAGTTGAGTACGTTTTGATTGAAGATAAAGCTTCAGTTACGGATGAGAATGAAGTTAAATCTAAAATTAACGGATTGTTATCCGGAAGTGTAGTTTACAATCAAGCTACAGGTAAAAACGATACTTTGCCAGGATTTAGATCGGCTGTAAACACTGTTGAATTTGTAAATTCAAATTCGGATGTTCCTTACGATTCTACATATATTGCTAAGAAAAATTTGCCTGCAATTGATGCAGACAAATTGTTTAATCTTGCTCCAGGCGAAGTTTACGGGCCATATATCTTTGGAAAATACTATTGTATTTCTAAATCTATGGGTAAAAAATTAGGTGTAAATGCAAAAGCAAGTCACATTTTAATTAGTTACGAAGGAACACAAGTTCCGAATCAAAAGGAAAAAAGAAACAAAGAACAAGCTAAAGCAAAAGCAGAAGCAATATTAGCTCAAGTTAATGCAAATCCAGATAGCTTCTTGATGTTAGCTTTCACAAATTCTGATGATTCATCAGCACAGCAAGGTGGTGATTTAGGTTATTTTGGTCCAAACCAAATGGTGAAACCGTTTAATGATTTTGTTTTCAATAATGGAATTGGTAAAGTTGGATTAGTTGAAACACCTTTTGGATTTCACATCATCAAAATTACTGATAAACTAGACGGAATTCGTTTAGCTACTGTAGCTCAAAAAATCGAAGCTTCAGAAGCTACTTCAGATAAAATATTTACACAGGCAACTAAATTTGAAATGGATGCTGCTGATAAAGATTTTGCAAAATTGGCAAAAGACATGAAACTTACAATAGCTGCTCCAGTTACTGTAAAAGCAATGGATGAAGCTTTTGGTCCTTTAGGAAATCAAAGAACAATAGTGAGATGGGCATTTGAGGATGATACTAAAATAGGCGCTGTGAAAAGATTTGAAGTGGCTAATCTAGGTCACGTTATTGCAAAAGTTAAAAGCATTGATAAATCTGGTTTAGTGTCAATCACTTTGGCTAGATCTTATGTGGAGCCAATTCTTAAAAACAAGAAAAAAGCGGAATTAATCAAAGCTAAAATGACAGGAACTTCTCTTGAAGCAATTGCAAAAGCTACAGGTTCAACTATACAGCAAGCTACTGCTGTTACAATGGAAAACCCAATGTTAGTTGGTGCAGGTCCAGAGCCACAAGTTGTTGGAAATGCATTTGCATTGTCAGCTAATAAATTGTCAGCACCAATTGAAGGAAATACAGGTGTGTATGTTGTGAAAAACGTAAGCACAGTAAAAGCACCAGATTTGAAAAGTCATGAAGCTTATGTGGCTAAATTGAAATCACAAAGCGCTTCAGATGTAAATAGAGTTATTCCTGCATTGAAAGGGAATGCTAAAATTGAAGACAATAGAAAACAATTTAATTACTAACTAAAAGATATAAGTAATTATTTTTTCAAAATAAAAATCCCGATACGTTCTGAATGTATCGGGATTTTGTTTTTAGTATGGTTTTGTTTGAAAGCTTACGCAGAATTTAAGATAAAATCATTTCACTATAAGGAATAATTGTTTTATATCCTTTTGAAGTAAAATAGTCAATTGGGTTTTCAGAGGCAATTGCCATTACAAAATCACCACCCCAAGCGCCGAGGCTTTTGATTGCACCATTAAAATCAGGAAATAAAGATTCTTTAATGGTTTGCATTTCCAGAATAATGCTCATTTCAGCTTCGTGCTTTTCTATTGCTGCAGCAAATGATTGAAGCGTAGTTGCTTTTAAAACTTCAAAAGTTGTTTTGTCATTTAAAACAATGGTTCTGGATAGATTGTTTTTTTTATTAGTGTTATAGGAAGCGATTGCATTCTTGCTGCTTTGCTTTTTATTGAGATATATAAAATAGATGTTCTTGGTAAATATTGGGTTGAAGATTACTTTTTCAACAATAGGTTTTCCTTGTTCTAAATGGTATAAAATAGGAGTGTCATTTTGAGCACACGCAATATCATAACCACTTCCTCCAAAACTGTTTTTGAGTAACGTAAAGGCGTCAATTTGTAGCCACTGTGCAATATTGTTTATCAAAGTGGAGGAGGTTCCCAGGCCCCAGCTTTTAGGAAATCCCAGTTCAGTGGTAATTGTGTATCCTTCGGAAAGAGTAATGAAATTAGGATTTAATATAAAAGCTTCGTGTAAAATAGTTGTCAATGTTGATTTAACGGATTCGCTTTCTGAATTTCTTTTATTTGAAATGTCCGTAAATGAAATGCTGTCTTCAAACCAAATGCTTCCATCAGCATCGCAGCTTTTCCAAATGATTTTTTTGTTGGCTCCTTTTTCTATAATTAAGTTTTGACCCAATTTTGTTGGTAATGCAAAAGCTTTTGCACCATCTAAAACTAAATATTCTCCTGTGATTAAAAGTTTTCCGTTACTGTAAAAGGTTTGTTTCATGTGTTTTTTTTTAGCCCCGATGGGAACGGCATCCTTTTGTGACGGGGTTCGGCACAAAAGATATAGTGTACAGCGGGATTAAGCTCCTGATAAAAAGGATTTTATTTTCTTAAATTTTCAATAAAGTCAACTACGGCACTATGTGAAATAGTATTTTTCTTGAAATATTTATGTATCAAAATTTGTTCGTCATCATTAGCTTGAAACTGATTGATGATGTTGTTTAAATGCATTTTCATGTGTCCTTCCTGAATTCCAGTTGTTGTCAAGGAACGCAAAGCGGCAAAATTTTGTGCTAAACCTGCTACGGCGACCACTTGCATTAATTCCTTGGCAGATGGGTTTTCAAGCATTTCTAACGATAATTTTACTAATGGATGCAAAGAAGTCAATCCGCCAACGGTGCCTAAAGCCAACGGTATTTCTAACCAAAAAGTGAAAATGTTGTTTTCTATTTTGGCATGTGATAAACTGGAGTATTTTCCGTTTCGTGCTGCATAAGCATGAATTCCGGCTTCTACTGCGCGGAAATCATTGCCTGTGGCCAATACAACGGCATCGATACCGTTCATAATTCCTTTATTGTGTGTTACGGCGCGGTACGGTTCTACTTCGGCAATTTGAACTGCTTGCACGAATCGCTCTGCAAATTCTAGTGGATTTGTAATGTGTTTTTCTTTTAATTCTTCAACAGGACACGAAACTTCGGCTCTTACGATACAATTAGGAACATAATTTGAGAGTATGCTCATTACTATTTGAATGTTTTTCTCGGTTACAGAGAATAATTCGTAAACTAATGCTTCTTCTCTTAATGTTTTGGCAAATTGTTCTAAACAAGAATTAATGAAATTAGCCCCCATGCTGTTTTTGGTTTCGAAAGTAGCATGAAGCTGAAAATAATTTGGTAATAAATCAGTTTTGTCTTTTAGGACAATATCAAGAATTCCACCGCCACGTTTTTGCATGTTTTTTGTGATAGATTCTGTTTCCAAAAAAAACTTTGCTTTGGTTTGAATAAAGAATAATTCTAGTTTTGAGATGTCTCCAGTGAAAATAAAATGAACTTGGCCAATTTTTTCGGTATCGATAACAGTAGCTTTAAAACCTCCTCGAGTAGACCAAAATTTTGCAGTTTTTGAAGCGGCAGCAACCACTGAACTTTCTTCAATTACCATCGGAATGGCGCTGTATTTGTTGTTGATTAGAAAATTTGGAGCAACTCCAAGTGGAATATAGAAATTAGTTATTGTATTCTCGATGAATTCATCATGTAATTTCTGTATTTTTTCATCTGAATTCCAGTAGTTTTTAAGCAATGCTATTGCTTCAGAAGGAGTTGAAAAATATTCTTTGGCAATCCAGTTTATTTTTTCTTCTTTGGATAATTTAGAAAATCCGGCTACGGCGTTATTCATTCTCAATAGATTATAATATATATTCCTGCAAAGATACGTTTTTAGCCGTTTTATTTGCTGTCATATTAGTTTCAATAAATAGTTATCTTCAATATTGTTTTTAACATTTAACATATCAAATGTGAAATAATTGTAAATTTTTCACTAAAATTGACGGTTTTTATATTTAATGGAATATAATAAAATCTATCTGAATAAAAAGCAGAATTTAAATTTATACTAAAAAGACTAACTCTATCAAAGGAAATTTATAAAATTAAGAATGGATACAAGCCTAACAATAGAACAAATTCAGAATTTTAAAGGAAAATACCCTAAACAACTTTGGAGTTTGTTTATGGTAGAAATGTGGGAACGTTTTTGTTTTTATGGAATGCGTGGTGTTTTAACTTTTTTTATGGTAGATAAGCTTTTGCTAAAAGATGATGCCGCTAATTTACAATATGGTGCCATTCAGGCTTTTGTGTATGCGTTTACTTTTATAGGAGGTATTTTTGCGGATAAAATTTTGGGGTTCAAAAAATCATTATTTTTTGGAGGAACTGTAATGATTTTAGGAAATTTATTAATTGCATTTTCGCCTCAACATTTATTTTATTATGGAATTGCATTTTCTATTATAGGCACCGGTTTTTTTAAACCCAATATATCATCAATGGTTGGTGAATTGTATCATGAACAAGACCCTAGGAGAGATGCTGGTTATGGAATGTTTTATGCAGGAATTAATGTTGGAGGTTTATTAGGTGGTGCTTTGTGTATTACACTTGGGAAATTTTATTCCTGGCAACTGTGTTTTTTAGCTGCAGCTATTGTTATGACAATTGGGCTGATTACATTTTATTTGACCAAAAAAAGTTTAGGGCCAATAGGTGATTCACCCTTAAAACATTTTACTCCAAAACATAGACAAATTAGAGAAATCTCCGTTTATATGGGTTCTATATTAAGTATTCCATTAATATTTTTGATGGTGAAAAATACGGATTATACGGATTATTTTATGTATTCAATTGGAACAATTGCATTGTTATATTTTGGATATGAAGTGTTGAAAACAAAAAATTTTAGTGTGCAAAAGAAACTAATTGCTGCTTTTGTTTTTATCTTTTTTTATTTTGTTTTTAATGCTATTTATGAACAAAGTGGTGGGTCTTTGTCGCTATTTGCAAAAGATAATTTAAATGATTCGTTGTTATTTTTCACAATAGATCCAAACGTTGTAAACAATAGCTCGAATACTTTTTTTGTAATAATTTTAAGTCCCATAATTGGTTTATTATGGTTATGGTTAGCGAAAAGGAAATTAGAACCAAATACATTAATTAAGTTTGGAATTGGATTTTTATTCTTGGCAGCCTCTTTTTATATTTTTTATTATACTAAATTTTTTGCTAATGCGGATGGTATTGCTTCGCTAAATGTTTTCACATTTGCGTACTTTATAACAACAATAGGAGAGCTTTGTTTAGGACCAATCGGGATGTCTATTATTACCAAATTATCACCCAAAAGATTATACGGAATGATGATGGGATTGTGGTTTTTATCAACCGCATTTGGTCAGTTAGCAGCTGGGAAGTTAGGTGCTGCAATTTCAAATTCAAATATAGGAAACACACTTTTATCAAAACTACAATCTTACACAGATGGGTATTATCAATTAGCAATTTATTCGTTTATTGCAGGTATATTATTAATTGCCATTACGCCATTGGTAAAAAAATTAATGCAAGAAGTTAAATAATTAGAAACTAAATTAAATGTCAGATTCAAATTCAAATGATTTTTTTAAAAATCCAGTTCTAGGGCATCCAGCAGGATTATTCGTTTTATTCTTCACAGAGATGTGGGAGCGATTTTCATTCTATGGTATGCGTTCTTTATTAATCCTATTTTTGACTACTTCTTTTACTGATGGTGGTTGGGAGTGGACTCGAGAAAATGCATCCGCTTTGTTTGGGTCTTATGTTGGTCTAGTTTATTTGTCAACGATGTTAGGAGGTTATTTTGCTGATAAAATCATCGGTTTTAGATGGGCAGTCGTTGTAGGCGCAGTTTTAATGACATTAGGTCACGCTTCAATGGCGGTTGAAACAGAATTTTCTATTTATTTAGGATTGGTTTTATTAGTTTTTGGAAACGGATTTTTCAAACCTAATATGACTTC
>JBJOQF010000223.1:0-3739 GCA_046050185.1 Bacteroidota bacterium | reverse complement strand
ATTCGTACTGGAGACCGTATGCGAGGCTATATTAAAACGATTCGCCCTGATAATAAAATTGATGTTTCACTACAAATACAAGGGTATCAAAGTATCGAACCAAATGCTGAAAAGATTCTTGATGAATTAAGAGCAAGTCGTGGTTTCTTGCGTCTTACGGATAATTCGCATCCGGAAGATATTAAAACGGTTTTAAAAATGAGCAAGAAAACATTCAAGAAAGCAATTGGTGCTTTGTATAGGGAGAAATTAATAGAAATCAAGGAAGACGGAATTTACTTGGTTAAGGAATGAAAAGAAGCGAAAATAAATTCTGTGGAATTTTTTTAGTTTGGATTGCCTAATAATTTAGCAGTAGGATAAAAAGAGAAAGACTAATTAAAGTGATTAGTCTTTCTCTTTTATTTTTTTTCTATTGATATAAATAGAATTCTTAATAGCTCACTTCTCTTGGTTTCAGAAATAGTATTATAATATATTGACATAGAAAAAGAACAGACAACATTTTTAATTGCATTCAATACATTCTTTTTTCAGGCCGATAAATCAATGAATTAATCAAACTGATGAAGTTGTATTCTGTTGATTAGTAATACTTAAAAGCAAAAATAATTTTGATTATAGAATTCTTAATATTCTATTTTGTTATTGGTAGCATTTTAAATTGTTTAATCAATGGAAGGATTACCTGAGCTTCTCCAAAATAGAATAGATAAAATGTAAAAAATGATTTAATTTTACACTGAAATAATTTAAAATCGATTGTAATGGATTGGATCACTGTCAAAGAATATGAGGATATAACCTATAAAAAATGCAATGGCGTTGCCAGAATAGCATTCAACAGACCGGATGTGCGTAATGCTTTCCGACCTAAAACAACATCTGAATTATATAATGCATTTTATGATGCGCAAGAAGATACTTCTATAGGTGTCGTTTTGCTTTCTGCAGAAGGACCTTCGTCCAAAGATGGAGTATATTCTTTTTGTAGTGGAGGCGATCAAAATGCGCGCGGGCATCAAGGTTATGTGGGAGAAGATGGACAACATCGTTTGAATATTTTAGAAGTACAGCGATTAATCCGATTCATGCCTAAAGTTGTTATCGCTGTAGTTCCAGGTTGGGCTGTTGGAGGCGGACACAGTTTGCATGTGGTGTGCGATTTGACTTTGGCGAGTAAAGAACATGCGATTTTTAAACAAACTGATGCTGATGTAACGAGTTTTGATGGAGGTTACGGCTCAGCATATTTAGCTAAAATGGTAGGTCAGAAAAAAGCACGCGAAATTTTCTTTCTTGGCCGTAATTATTCAGCTCAAGACGCTATGGATATGGGAATGGTAAATGCAGTAATTCCACATGCGGAGTTAGAAGACACCGCTTTTGAATGGGCTCAGGAAATTTTGCAAAAATCACCAACATCCATCAAAATGCTGAAATTTGCCATGAATCTTACCGATGACGGAATGGTGGGGCAGCAAGTTTTTGCTGGTGAAGCTACACGTTTAGCTTATATGACTGAAGAAGCTAAAGAAGGCAGAAATGCATTTCTTGAAAAACGCAAACCAAATTTTGAGAAAAAATGGTTGCCATAAAAAAGTTTCAAGTTTAAGGTTTCAAGTTGTTATGACAAACCTTAAGCTTTAAACCTTAAACTAATAAAATAAAAAAAATGAAACATTGGATTGAAGCCGCTCGATTGCGAACATTACCATTATCTGTATCAGGAATAATTGTTGGAAGCATGTATGCTTTGGCACATCCTACGGATGCAATATTAACCCCAACAGAAGTTTTCAATTGGAGGCTTTTTGGCTTTGCTATATTGACAACACTTGGCTTGCAAATACTCTCTAATTTTGCTAATGATTATGGTGATGGGGTGAAAGGAACTGATAATGAGGATAGAGTAGGTCCAAAACGTGCCATACAAAGTGGCGTGATTTCTCCCGAAGCCATGAAACGTGCCATTGTAATTACTTCGGCATTAACGTTGCTTTCGGCTGTGTTGTTAATTTATTATGCATTTAGGGATACTAATCTGTGGTATTCATTGTTTTATTTGGTTTTAGGTATTTTAGCTATTGCTTCGGCAATTCGTTATACGGTAGGAAATACAGCTTATGGATACCGTGGCTATGGTGATGCGTTTGTCTTTGTTTTTTTTGGGTTGGTGAGTACTTTAGGAGTAAACTTTTTGTATTCTAAACAATTGGATTTTGACTTGGTTTTACCTGCTGTAGCCATTGGATTATTAAGTGTTGGCGTTTTAAATTTGAATAATATGCGAGATGAAGCTTCGGATAGAAAATCAAATAAAAACACTATTGTAGTAAAAATTGGTGGTGCCAAAGCTAAAATGTATCATTATTTTCTAATTGTTTCAGCTATGGTTTTGGTTTTGGTTTTTGCAATTATAGACCAGTTTCACTTTGATCAGTATCTATTTTTACTGGCATATATCCCTTTAACTAAACATTTAATTACAGTTTATAAAAACCAAGACCCTAAGGCTTTAGATCCCGAATTAAAAAAACTGGCTCTAAGTACTTTTGCACTTTCTGTATTGCTGGCATTGTGTATGATTTTCTTCTTTTCGGATTTGATTGTAAATAATTCGTAAATAGAATATCAATTTCAACAGTTTCATAAATTAATTTTAATTTCAAAAATCAATTTCAAATGAAAATAACATTTTATGGTCACGCCTCATTGGGTATAGAAGTTGGCGGCAAGCACATCATTATAGATCCTTATATTTCTGCTAATCTAAAAGCGGCTCATGTTGATATTAATACCTTGAAAGCAGATTATATTTTAATAACGCATGCGCACGGAGATCATATTCTTGATGTGGAAGCAATTGCCAAAAGAACTAATGCAGTAATCGTTTCTAATGCTGAAATTGCAGGTCATTATAGAACAAAAGGCTTTCAGGTGCATCCCATGAATCACGGCGGTAGCTGGAATTTTGACTTTGGGAAACTTAAATATGTAAATGCCATTCATTCCAGTTCTTTTCCTGACGGCAGTTATGGAGGGAATTCTGGCGGTTTTGTTATTGAAGGCGAACATAAAAACATCTACATTGCGGGTGATACGGCGCTTACTATGGACATGAAACTCATTCCTATGCGCACTAAACTCGACCTTGCGATTCTGCCTATAGGCGATAATTTTACCATGGATGTTGAAGATGCTATTATTGCTTCTGATTTCTTGGATTGCGATAAAATTCTCGGGTATCATTACGACACTTTTGGTTATATCGAAATCGATCATGAAACTGCCATTCGCAAATTCTTCGATAAAGGAAAAGATTTGATGCTACTGGAAATAGGAGATTTTATCGAATTATAATGTCATTGCGAGTTTTTCGAAGCAATTTCCTGCTATCCGCTTGTATCTTTTCTTGCTTAAAGAACGCAAGTAAAGGATACCGCTTTTATCAGGGCTAGGGGTATCGTTGATATAACACTTTATGAACTTAGTGTTTAAATTTTAAAGAATTCTAAATCAATCATGCATAAAAAGAATTTCATTGTTTTAATTTTATGTCTATTTACAACAAATACTATTTTTTCTCAAAAAGACGGCTATTGGGACAAAGCTCGCGCTACAACTGAAGAAATTTCAGTTTCTGCCAGAGACAGAATAATTATTAAAACCCAAGATTTCCCCGAAGGAACCACCGAAGTAGTTTATAGAATAACACTTTTGGATAAAAATCAGCAAA
>JBJOQF010000222.1:0-3341 GCA_046050185.1 Bacteroidota bacterium | reverse complement strand
AAATGCATTTGTTTTTGATCCTATTAGTTCTAATTTATACAATTATGACCAAGATGTAGCGTCTCTTTATACAGTAGGAACAATTACTTTACCTAAAGGTTTTACGGTAATGGCAGGGGCACGTTTTGAAAACACGGCTATCAAAGGAGATCCGACTAATGCGTTACAAACAGATTTAAGTCCGTTTAAAATTGAGTATGGGACATTTATTCCAAGTTTCACATTGCAAAAAGCATTATCACAATCTTCATCTTTGAAATTGACTTACAGCAAACGTATTTCAAGACCAAGTTTAACGTATTTGAATCCATTTATTAATAAATCAAATATAAATGCTCAAACACAAGGAAATCCAAATCTTGATCCAGAAGTGTCACAAACAGTAGAATTTGGATATTCAACATTTTCACAAAAGCGTAGTTTGAATATTTCAGCATATTATAAATATACATCAGATTTAATTGAAGGTATTGCCACACCATTGCAAGACGAGACAGGAACGATAACTAATTATCAAAATATTGGAAACAATAAATCTTTTGGAATGAGCTTTTTTGGTTCTGTAAATCCATTCAAGGCATTAAGTATTCGGGGTAATTTCAATGCTTTTACTTACAAACCAGACCCAACTGGGGTTTATAACCTTGAACAATCCACGAATGGCACATCAATTCAATATTCTGCCTTCATAAGTGGTACGCTTCAATTGAATAAGAATATTTCTGCTGAAGCTTTTGTCATCCAAAACTCTTCCAAGAAAACCCTTCAAGGAACTAACCCCGCTTTTAATTTAATGGTTTTTGGAGTTAAAAAACAATTCTGGAATAAGGCAGCATCTTTGGGACTTAATATAGTATCTCCATTCAAAGAAAATTTAGAGTTTAAACAAAATTTGACTGGACAAGGATTTGCTCAAAGCAGTACATTTAAATTCCCAATTCGTTCCTTTGGCATAACATTCAGCTATAATTTTGGCTCAATGAATTTTAGTGGATCTAAAAAGAAAGGAGTTAACAATGATGATCTTAAAGAAGGGGAACAAAACAACCAAGGCGGTGTTCCTGCAATGCGATAAATAACAACAAGAAGCAGCCTTAACACAAGTAAGCACATAAGGTTAAGAATATACTATTTTCAACGTATTGTTTCAACTTAAGAAACTATCCTAAAAAATGTTTAAATAAAAAATGCGAGTTTATATTGAACTCGCATTTTTTATTTAAACATTTTATGGCATACTAATTTTTAATAAATCAATGATTTTTTAATGGTTAAGAATCAACCCTGAAATAAAATTTTGAGATTTTCTCAATAGGGGAAACACAACAAAAATCTATTTTTCAATAAGTTACAATTTTGTAAAACTACTACTTATCAAGTATTGCAAATGGAGATTTCCTCCATTCTAATTTTATGAATACCCATCCCAGTCTTTATCAGTAATGCGTTTTCCAAATTTAAATATGGTCAATAATTTTTGTAATTATAATTATCGAAAAAAAATGTATTTTATTTTTCCAAAATGAGGAAACCCGTAAAGAAATTGTTTTTAAAAAGCGTTGCTTTGCAAATCATTTTATTTGATTTACAATTCAATTGTTTATGTTAGATTTTATTTGGTTTCCTTATTTTCTTTCAATTCAAGCAAGTGTTTTATCACTTTTTGTTGGTTTTATCCTTTCTAATAAGGGGGTGATTACTATTTATAACAATTTATTTTTTAAAGAACTTAAGATCCTTAAAATTCCAATTCAACTAAATTATAGCTGTATCCTTAATTGCAAAATAAAAAATAAAACAAGTTCAATATATATTCTACTCAATTATATCGTTATAATATTCTTACTATTTTAGAAATATTATATTTTTTAAATACTGTTTATGAATAGATTAATTCAAATTTAAAAAAAAAATGATAAATTTAAAAAATTATAATATTGGCACATCTGAATTTAATAATAATAATTATCATCTATCACTTGAATATTTTACAAAATCGATAGTTGAAAATCATTTATTAGGAAATTCATTTTCTCTTGCTTATTTTTATAGAGCGATGTCTTATTATAATCTTAATGGGTTTGAAAAAGCAATAAAAGATTTTGACGAAGCGGCTTTGGCTTTATTCGATGACTTTCAATTGTTTTTATATAGGGGAATTTCATATTTTAAGTTAAAAAAATATGATAAAGCAATAGTTGATTTTAAGAAAGTTATTGAACTAAAAAATGACTTTGAAGAAGCTTACATTTATTTATATGAAATCTATCGGATAATTAAATCCGAAAAATTGGCAAAAAAGACTTTTATTAAAATTTTGGAACTAAATCCAAATAATATCAATGTAATTAATCAAATAGGATTAAAATATATTGATATGGATTTATATGATTTAGCTAAGCATATTTATTTAGATGTTTATAATTTATATCCATCAAACTTAAACGCAATCCAAGGATTAGCCATATCAAATGGGCATTTAGGAAAATATAGTGAGGCTATAAAATATTTTGATATTCTTATTGATTTAGATTTTGAAAATGCTGGTCATCACATTAAAAATAAAGAATTAAGCTGTTTTGAATTAAACAAATTTGTAAATAATGAGAAAGTGCCCTATAAACCCATTATGAATGAAAAAACATCTAAGACTATGCAATTAAACCTAAATGAACAGAGAATACAAAGATGGAAAAATGATATTCTAGATGCTTTAACAAAGGATGAAACATTTGATATAGCACAATTTAATCAATATTTAGAGCAAGATGATTTTGGTAAAAGTTTTATAGAAAATATAGCTTATAATAGTAAAGCGTATCATTACTTAAATAATTTAGGTCTTGTAAACCGAAAATATTGCCCCATTACGGGAGAAGATATTGATGAATCTTTTAACTATTCTGTTTCAGGCAGGCATATTTTTATTTCTCAAAATGGATTAGAAATTTTTAATTCAATTAATAGAAAAGATCACAGTACCGAAAACACTAAATTATCTTTTGAAAAAACTAAACCATTTGAAGAAAAAGAAAAAAGTAGCAGCAAAACTAATCGATTTATCCCAGTAATAATATTCGTAAATGCAATTATTTCTGCCTATCTATCTTTCATCATATTAAATATATCCAGTTCCTCTTCGCATCTATTTTTTGCTGTTTTATGTTTGTTTTTCTTTTTTATTTTAATGTGGATTTATTATAAATTATAATTATCCTTTTTTCGTTATTTCAAATATTTATAACCTCGAAAAAGTAAAATTTTTATAGCTTTAATTAATTACAGTCCTATTTTTATTTAACAGCTATGACTGTATTACAAAGGATAAAAGAAGCAGTTCC